>DATAMS010000030.1:0-1786 GCA_036260495.1 Thermoanaerobaculia bacterium | reverse complement strand
CGAAGACGCGAAGGCGCGAAGGGCAGCCGTCAAACTCTTCGCATCTTCGCGCCTTCGCGTGATCAATTCCGATTCGGATCCCCGACCTGCCGGAATGGCGCGAGGAACTGCAGGCTCTCGATCCGATGCTGCAACTCGGTCCCGACATCCTCGGCGCGTGACGTGACGTCGTCGATCTCCAGCAGGCGCTGTTTTTCTGCGATATCGAGACTCAGCGACATGATCAGCGCGTTCGTCAGAGCTTCGAGGCCAACGCTCTGGATCTCCGGCACACCGCCCTGCTCGGGCAGGTAATGCAGATACTGCTGCGACAAATCCGAAAGCCAGGTTCGCTGCGCGTATGCCGCGGCCGGATCATCGTCACGTTGCGGGCGGGTGATGACGCGCGCGGTGCGATACGGCTCGCGCGACACTTCGCTGACGATGTGGAAGCGCGTTTCGCCGCTGACGAGAATGTTGTAGCGGCCGTCATCGAGCGGCACGGTTTGTTCGATCCGCCCCATCGTGCCGCAGGAGTAAACAGGCGGCGATCCGAAGTAATCGCTCTCCCACCCCGGCTGCAGCAGGACGATGCCGAAACGCTGATCGCGTGCGATGACGTCGGCGATGAGCTGGCGGTAGCGCGGCTCGAAGACATGAAGAGGAAGGCGCGTCTGCGGAAAGAAGACAAGGTTCGGCAGCGGAAACAGCGGCAGCAGAAACTCGCTCTCGTGCGCCAGTGTCATTTCATTTCTTCGATTTCGCGACGACTACGAAATTCCGATCGTCAGCGATGTTCCCGCCCCAGTAGCCGCGCACGTGGTACTTGCCCGGCGCCAGCTTCTGTCCGAGCGCGAACGTGGCCACCTTCGCGCCGTTCATGTCTTTTTGCTCGCGGGCGATGATCTGGTCGTGCTCGCCGTACCAGGTCGCGCCAGTGCGCAGTCCGACCGGCGAGTCGTGCAAACGCAACGTCACGTAGACCGGATCGCCCGCGGGTACGACCGTCTGCTGCTCATTCACGTTGCCGTCGGGGGCGAGTTGGATGCCGACGAGCATCTTCTCGATGACGGCGGTTCCGACACGGTCGAGGACGCGGGCCCGCTTGCCGGCTTCATTCTGCGGAATGTTCGTGGTGATCACGCGCCGCCCCGGGGTTACCGTTTCCTGCTTCTTCTGGCATCCGGCAATCACGAGCACGGCAAGGAGAACGCTGAGGAGGACAACCCTACGTCGCATGGCCTGCCGATTCTACGGCATCACGGAATGAACAGTGTGTCGTGCGGTGCCGAACGCTCCCCCTCGGGGCGCCCGGCCGTGTAGTAGTAGAGCGAGACCGACTTGCGCGAACCGCCAGCCGGCGGTGTCAGCGGATGCGGATGCCCGTGGAATGACGTATCGCTCGTCGAGAAGATCACCGTGCGGTTGAAGAGCGGCAGGATCTTCGTCCGGCAGCTCTTTCCGTCGCGGTCCCACAACTCGAGATGGCCGCCGTACTCATCGCGCCAATCCTTGTTCAAGTAAACGAGCAGGTTGAGCCGCCGGTCCAGCTTCAGCTTCGGATGGACGTTGAAATCGGCGTGCACCTTGAGGAAACCTCCAGGCTCGATCTGATGCAGCCCGCCGCCGCCAAAGTAGGGATCGGGGATGAGCCCGTCGATGCCGGTGAGTGCTTCCAGCCAGAGCAGCATCTCGAACGAATTCATATCGTCCAGGAAATCACGCACCGTCTTCGAGATGCTGCTGCTCTCGTGGTAGTAGCCGAGCTTCTTTTCCGTCGGGCTATCGAACTCGCGCCACTTCATCG
>DATAMS010000020.1:0-8089 GCA_036260495.1 Thermoanaerobaculia bacterium | reverse complement strand
CGAAGAGACTTAGATTTGCCTTTGCTCCGACCCCCGACTCCCGACTCCCCACCCCCGCGGAATGCCTCCGCCTTCCTTGCCTCGGCATGCACAGTCTCGAAGTCGGGGATATCCGCGTCCCACTCCATCAACGTCGAGACGTTGCCGGTGCGCGCGCAGGCACGGGCGTAGAGTTGCCACACCTCATCGATGACGAAGTTGTCGTGCGTGTCGATGATGTGCGTGCCGTGATTTGCGTGTCCCGCGAGATGAACCTGCACGATGCGGTCGGCCGGAATGGCATCAACGTACGTCTTCGGATCGAAGCCGTGGTTGAACGAGCTGACGTAGATATTGTTCACGTCGAGCAGCAATCCGCAATCACTCTCGGCGGCCAGCGCGGCGATGAAATCCCACTCCGTCATCGTCGACGATGCGAATTCCACGTACGACGACGGATTCTCGACGACCAGCGGCGTCTCCAGAAAATCGGAGATCGTTCGCACGCGCGCGGCCGTGTGGCGGAGCGACTCCTCGTTGTACGGCATCGGCAGAAGATCGTGGACGTTGCGTCCGCTGACACCGGTCCAGCAGAGGTGATCCGAGATCCAGCGCGCGTTTACGACGCGCGCCAGCTCCTTCAGTTTGCGCAGGTAATCGAAATCGATCGGATCGGTGCCGCCGATCGACATCGAGACGCCGTGAAGAACGATCGGATACCGCTCGGCGATTTTCTCGAGCACGTAGCGCGGACGGCCGCCGGTGTCGAGATAGTTTTCGGAGAGTGCCTCGAACCAGTCAACATCGGGCTGCGCATCGAGGATGTGCGCGTAATGCACGGTCCGCAATCCGATGCCGATTCCGAGGTCAGGGAAGTTGAATCGATTCATGGGTTCTTGGATGGGGGGTGGGGAGTCGGGAGTCGGGAGTCGGAGAGACCAAGAAAACACCGCCTTGTCTCCGACACCCCACCCCGACACCCCACTCCCCCAAAGGACGGGCATCACCAAACGCCCGTCCTCGGGGAACGGAAACCTTACGAAGCCTTCGGAGGAACGGCGCAGGAGCCTTTGCCCTTGCACTCATTCTTGCCGCCGGCGCCCTGGCCCTTGCAGGCATTCTGACCGGAGCAACTGTGCTTGTATTCCTTCGACGCGCAGGAGCCCTTGCCTTTGCAGGAATTCTTGCCATCGGCGCCCTGGCCTGAGCAGCCATTGAGCCCTTTACAAGCATGCTTGTCGGCTGCCTTGGCCGTGTCGGCCATCTTCACGGCCTGCGACGACTGGTTGAACGAAAGCGTGTTCGACTTTGCCTGGTCAGCACGCAGACTGGTTCCGGCGCTGAGGCCGGCGATGACACCACCGAGAACGAGGTAACGAGCCAGATCACGACTATTCATACAAATCTCCTCCTAAAAGTTGTTTGAGTATCGAGAGACTTACGGCCGGCAGTGGATGATTGGATGCCATGGTGCCAGATTCCCGCAAAAATAGCGCGGCCTGGTATCGCCGGTGCACTTCGTTTTCTGTGATGAAACGGTGTCAGACGATTCTCCTGCTGGTGCTGGCGGCGCTGCTTGCCGGCAACGCAGCGGCCGATTTGCGGACGGACAAAGACATCATCGCGGAGATCGACCGTAACCCGATCGTACGCGTTCGTGGAAACGTCGAGATCCGGAGCGCCGCGGCATGCCTCAGTGATTCTGACCTCGACGACTTCGCCGGGCTGGCCGCGAAAGGCGTTCGCGACATCGCCCGATTCACCGGCCTCCCCGCCCCGCGCCGCATCGTCATCGAAGTCTCACCACGCGTCGAGATCTCCCACACGTATCCGCACTTTCCCGCGTCCGCGGACCACGCGCCGCGCTCGTTCATCGACAGCGCGCGAATTGCCAATCATTCCGCTCCCTATCTTCACGAGCTCGTTCACGCGGTCGCCGGCAACGGCGGCGCGATGTGGCTGGAAGAAGGCTTCGCCGAGTGGGTGGCCTCGTCGGTCGCATCGCAGGACGGCGGTTACTACGCACCCGTGCTGAGCAAGCCGAACGATGAGATCGGTGCCCAGGCGCGCGCGGTGCTCGAGCATTCACGCGCCGGAACCGAAACGAACGCCTGGTTCACATCTGCCGGTGCGCCCGACTTCGCCACGCAACGCGAGCGACGCGGGTTCTACATCGTCTCCCACTCGTTCACGAAGTTTCTCGCGCAAACCCTCGGCACGCGCAAGCTGGTTCGCATCCACCGCCAGAACGACATCCACTCCCTCGCCCGCATCTCCGGCATCCCGATCGAAGAGTGGGAACAACGCTGGCGCCTCAGCCTTGGCGAAGGGGTTTCGAGCGCTCGTTTGAGCCGGCGGCGATGACGATTCGCTGCGGGGTTAGCCTTGTCATTCCGAACCGGCGAAACCGCGGGGGCGGAAGTACGGGCGGGAGCGGTGAAACTACGCTCCTGTAAGTCGATCTTTAGCGCTCCTTAACGCCCTCCGCTCCCTCCTGTGTTTCACTGATACGAGCATGGATCGCCGAACCAATCCCATCATCATCTGGATCGCAGCCCTCGGATCGCTTGCCGTCGTTACCGCGGGCGGCTCCGCGCTCAGGCTCAATCCGAACACCGTCGGCTTCGCGTATCTCATCGTCGTTCTTCTCATCTCGGTCTGGGGCGGCTTGCTTGCCGGAACCGTTTCGTCGGTCATCGCCACGCTTTGCTACAACTACTTCTTCTTTCCGCCGCTCTACACGTTCACGATCGAAAACCCCGCCAACTGGTTTGCTCTCGTCGCCTTTCTCGTCGCCTCGGTCACCGTGAACCGCCTCGTCGTCGCCGCGCACGTGCAGACGGAAAAAGCGAAACAGCGCCGGACCGAGTTGGAGACGCTGTACGGTTTGAGCATCGATCTCTTCGCGGCCACGAATCGCGTCGGCGCCCTCGGCGAGGCCGCCGGACGCGCCTTGCAGCTCCTCGGCGCGCGCGCCGGCGGACTCGTTCTCTTCGACGGCAGTCCGTTCCGGCAGAACGTTGTCTCGTGGACCGGTGACAAGCCTGACGAGATCGAAGACCTGATCGCCGGCGTCGGACGCCACAAAGAAGCGCTGGAGTTTCCATCGCCCCTCGGACGCGACGTCTATCTTCCGCTCGTCGTCGGCGGGAAGACCACCGGCGCACTCGTCGCTCGCGGCACCGAGGCGTCGAAGCAGACGCTCGAATCAGCGGCGCGGCTCGTGGCACTGGCAGTGGAGCGCGAGCGGTTCATCGAAGAAAACGCCCACGTCCGCGCACTGCGCGAAAGCGAAGCGCTCAAGACCTCGCTGCTCCGCGCCATCTCACACGACCTCACCACGCCGATTACCGCAGTCTCGATTCGGACCGAGTCGATCCGGCGCCGCGCGGGAGCTGACCCCGAGTTGCTCGAAGACATCGGTGCCATCGCCGAGGAGACGGCAAGGTTGCGGAGGCGCATCGACAACCTGCTGGCCATGGCGCGGCTCGAAGCAGGCAAATCGAAACCGCACCGCGAGCCTACGCCGCCCGCCGATCTTTTTCGCGCCACGCGTGAAAACCTGCCGATTGTTTTCAGCGCGCGCCCGATCACCATCAACGTCGAGCCGGACTGCCCTGACGCCAACGTCGATCCCACGCTGGCGCTGGAGATTCTCGTCAACCTGGTCGAGAACGCGCATCGCGTCTCGCCGCCGAATGCCACAATCGAGCTCGTGGCGCGCAAGCATCCTTTTGACGCGGACAAAATGCGCATCGAGATCCTCGACCGCGGTCCCGGCCTTCCGCCCGGCGTGGTCGATGCGGACGGCAACGTGGCCACCGAGACGACCGATCTCGCACAACGCGGCCTCGGACTGGAGATCGCCCGCGGCCTTGCCGCCGCGAATGGCGGCAGTATCGGACTCGCGCCGCGCGCCGGCGGAGGAACGATCGCGCGTGTCGATCTCCCCGCGGCGTCGTTGCCTGCCGAGGAGCGCGAATGACAATCTCGAACGTGATTCTCATCGTCGATGACGATCCGGCGATCCGCGACTCGCTCTCGAAAGAACTGCGCGCCAACGGCTATTCGACGACCACCGCCGCGGACGGCGCTGAGGGGATGAGCGCGTTTCAATCGCAGGTGCCGGACCTCGTGCTCACCGATCTTGCGATGCCTCGCTCGGATGGATTCGAGCTCATCGCCGGAATCCGCGCGTCGTCGCGCGTGCCTGTCATCGTGCTCTCGGTCCGCGGCGCCGACCCCGACAAAGTCCGCGCCCTCGACCTCGGCGCCGACGATTTCGTCACCAAACCCTTCTCGATGGCCGAACTGCTGGCGCGCGTCCGCGCCCAACTGCGCCGCACCGCGCCACCGTCGACGACGCTCAATTTTCCCGGCCTGTCGATCGAGCTCGACCGCCGTCGCGTCGTACAAGGCGGACGCGAACTGCGCCTCACGCCAACCGAGTACTCCCTCCTCGAACTGCTCGCCACGAACGCCGGTAAGCCGATGTTCATCGAGCAGATCATCGCCCGCGTCTGGCGCTCCGCCCCCAGCACCAGCGCCGACACGCTCCGCGTTCACATGAGCTCACTGAGAAAGAAGCTGGAGCCAAACCCGTCCGAGCCGCTCTACATCGTGACCGAGCCATGGGTTGGGTACCGGTTCATCGCCGAGCCTATTTGATCCGCAGATGTCGCAGATATTCGCAGAGAACATCTTCCATCTGCGTCCATCTGCGTAATCTGCGGATCAAAGCCTTTCGGAATTCTTAAGCTACTTTTAATCGCTTTCCCGCTCCGCGTTTCGCTGTTCTTAACGACAGGCCCGAGGCGTCTGTGTTGAAAGAGTCTGGAGGTCGCCAATGATCACCATGACTCGCCCGCTCAATACCGAATCGACACAAAAGAAATCCAACGTCGCAACCAGAGTCGGCTTAATCGTCGCGTTTTGGATCGTAGCTGCCCTCTCGGTGGCCATTGCGCATCAGATGATGGCAGCCGCGTCACCAGTGATCTCCGTCGCCGTAGAAACGATCGCCATCGTGGCCGTTGCCGGCGCGTACATCCGGCTCGTGGTCCCGCACGCAACGCTCGACCACGCGCTATTCGCCGGCACCACGTGGGTGCTGCTCGGGATTACCGCGGAAATCATCATGACCGCCAACTCCGGTCATCAATGGTTTGCCCTGCTCGGATCGCCTGCGAATGGCGGCCTTCGCTGCGTTCTTCTTATCGCCTGGGTCCTCGCACCGGCGCTGTTCATCAGAAGCCGCGAGTGAGGATCCGTAAGGCCGAACGCAAGCTCGAACAAAGGCGCGCGATCACGCGCAACGCCGTCGATGCACATAAGACATACACATGTCAAAGGAGTTTATTCGTGCGCAGCATTAAGCGGGACAACATCGTCATCTATTTTTCGGCGATCGTCCTTTTCCTCATCGCGCTCGCGGCGCGGGCGGGCGAGCCGGAAAAGCCGGTCACCATTCACGGCTTCATCGACGGCTATTACGCCTGGAATAGCAACGATCCCGCGTCACACGACTCCTTCTTTCCCGGCGCCGGCAGCACCGCGAAGCGAGCGAACGAATTCAATCTCAATCTTGCGGCCGTCGAGATTGTCCGTGACGCCGCGCCGCTCGGATTTCATTTATCGCTGGTCGCCGGGAACGGCGCGGATGTGATCCACGCAGCCGAGAGCGAGGGCTTTCGTCACATCTATCAGGCTTCTGTCATCTACAAAGTCAACGACAAGCTCACCCTCGAAGGCGGCATCTACCCATCGCACATCGGCTTCGAGTCCTTCTACTCGAAAGACGACTGGAACTACACGCGCTCGTGGCCCGGCGAGCTTTCTCCCTTCTACCAGACCGGCGTCCATGCCTCATATCAGTTCAGCAATCATTGGAGCGGAGACGTTCACGTTCTCAATGGCTGGCAAAATATCAACGACAACAATGACGCCAAAGCGATCGGCGTCAAGGTCGCTTACACGAGCGATCGCCTCACTACGTCGCTCAACACCTTCGATGGGCCGGAGCTGCCGCACGACAACTCAAATTGGCGTCATTTCGGCGACCTGATCGCTTCTTACAAAGTGACGCCGAAACTGAGTCTGGCCGGCTCGCTGGATCGCGGACGCCAGGAGCTTCCCGGTGACACGGCGGCAAACTGGCTCGGCGTTGCCGCCTTTGCCCGTTATGCGTTCGATGATCGCCACGCTGTGGCAGTGCGCGGCTCCCTCTTTCGCGATCCGGACAACGCCATCAGCGGCGCGGCGCAGAAGCTCACCGAGGAGACAGTGACATACGAGTTTCACCCGGTGACGAATTTGATCGTGAAGATCGAGGGGCGCCATGACCATTCCACTGCGGCGGTCTTCGCGCGCAAGACAAACGAATTGACCAATGACCAGCACCTCGTCGTCATCGGCGCGGTGGCGGCGTTTTAAGAGGGAATCATGTGGGATCTGATCTTCATCGGATTGACCATCATCCTGTTTGCCGGCTCGATCTGGTACACGCGCGCCTGCGACAAGGTTTGAGGCTGCTATGACATTCGAAGTAATCGCAGGACTTGTGCTCGCGGTATTCGCCTTGATTTATCTGCTGTATGCGCTGATCCGCGCGGAAGACCTGTAATGACCACGCTCGAGCTATTGAAGATCGCCATCTATTTTCTTCTGGTCCTTGCCGTCACGAAGCCGCTCGGGCTCTTCATGCGGCGTGTGTTTTGCGGCGAAAAGACATTTCCCGACCCGTTAATGCGTCCGATGGAACAGCTCGTTTATCGCCTCGGTGGCGTCGACGAGAAAAAAGAGCACGATTGGATGCAGTACACGATCGCCATGCTGTTCTTCAATGCGGCCGGCCTGCTTTTCACATACGCCGTTCTGCGCTTCCAGCATCTGCTCCCGTTGAACCCGGACAAGCTCCCTGCCGTTGCGCCCGATTTGGCGTGGAACACAGCAGTTTCCTTTACGACGAACACGAACTGGCAGGCTTATACCGGCGAAGCGACGATGTCGCATCTCTCGCAAATGGTGGCGCTGACGTTTCACAATTTCGCGTCCGCTGGCACCGGCATCGCGCTGGCCATTGGCGTCATCCGCGGCATTGCCCGGCAGAGCGCGAAAACGATCGGCAATTTCTGGGTTGATCTTACGCGCACAACACTATGGCTGCTTTTGCCTATTTGTCTGATCTCGGCTGTCGTGCTCACGTCGCAGGGAGTGATTCAGAACTTCCATCCGACGGCGGCGATCACAACAATCGAAGGCAAGATTCAGAAGATCCCGCAGGGTCCTGTGGCGTCACAGGAAGCAATCAAGGAGCTCGGCACCAACGGCGGCGGGTTCTTCAACGCCAACTCCGCGCATCCTTACGAAAACCCCACACCCTTTACGAACCTGCTCGAGATGTTTCTCATTTTCGCCATCGGCGCGGGGCTGACCTACACGCTCGGCTCGATGATCGGCAAGCAGCGACACGGCTGGGCAGTCTTCTGGGCGATGGCCATCGTCTTTCTGGCGGGAACGTTCGTCGTCACGATCGCCGAGCAGCACGGCAATCCGCTTCATCACCGCCTCGGGGTCGCCAGCGCCGGCGGCAACATGGAAGGCAAAGAAGTTCGCTTCGGAATCGGCGATTCATCGCTGTTCGCCGCGATCACAACCGACGCCTCGTGCGGCGCCATCAACGCGTGGCACGACTCGTTCACGCCCATCGGCGGCTCCATCCCGCTCCTCAACATCATGCTCGGCGAAGTCATCTTCGGCGGCGTCGGCGCGGGCCTCTACGGCATGTTCCTCTTCATCGTGCTGACGGTTTTCATCGCCGGACTGATGGTCGGCCGCACGCCGGAGTACATGGGCAAGAAGATCGAAGCGCACGACGTCAAACTGGCCATGCTGGCCGTGCTGGTTCTGGCGTTTTCGATTCTCGCCGGTACCGCCGCGGCCGCGGTTACGACCGCTGGAACGTCGAGTCTCGCCAACAACGGCCCGCACGGTCTCAGCGAGATGACCTACGCGTTCACCAGCGCTACGGGCAACAACGGCAGCGCCTTCGCCGGCCTCAACGCCAACACGAAGTTCTACAACATCGCGCTCAGCCTGGCGATGTTCATCG
>DATAMS010000013.1:0-14928 GCA_036260495.1 Thermoanaerobaculia bacterium | reverse complement strand
CGAAGAGCGATGCGCTCGAGAACAGGGTGGTCGTGAGGAGGAGGAGCAGGAATCGATTCATTGGGTATGAGAGGGCCTTCCGGGTCGATGTTCGAGACCGCGGCGGTCATTATACAAAATAACCTATGACTTACGTGGGACACCAGAGCGAGATCGTTCCCTTCGCCGTCGGATTCCGGACAAGATCCGCGGGCGAAGCTCGATACACCTTCGCGATGTAGGGCGGCTGGTGTTTGGCTACGAAGGCCTCAATTCGCTGCATCGAATTGACGAAGTTCATTCCTTTGCTCACGCGAAGGCGCGAAGACGCGAAGGCGAAAATCACCAGCGCTGTTGCTTCGCGTCTTCGCGGCTTCGCGTGAAACGTTTCATGATCACGGCAATTGCGCCGCCACCGCCCAGCCGCCGAAGCCTTCGCTGACGGCGAACCATAGCTCGTTGTCGCCGCGTTTTAGCGGGAGGATCAACTCGTCGAAGAGGCCGACAGTGCCGAGGAAGGAACGGTCGCGAGTTTGGAAGGCGTCGTTGCCGCGGTAGATGGGGCGGCCGTTGAGATAGACGCGGACCTTGTCGCTGAATCCGAAGCGGAGCAGCGCACGTTTGGCTTCATCGGTATGGATTGTGGTGGCGGCGAAGACAGTGTTGTGATCGCCATCGATCTTATGCAGCATGGCCAGATTGACGATCCCGCCGGTGCCTGGCTCGAGCGGGTTCCAGGTCAGGTCGTGCCAGGAGGCGGGATCGAGATCGCCGAGGGAGTCGAGACGTTTTTCGGCGAAGGTGGTCGAGACGCGCCATCGCGTGACGGCACCAACGGGCGTGGCCACTTCCGGCGCGCCGTCGCCCCCCTCGGCTGCTGGAGTCTCTCCCCGCTTGATGACGACGTTGGCGATGTGCGCGGGCGTCAGCGAGACGTTGAACCCGATCCCGCCGGCCGCGGCGGGCCGGATCATCTGCGGAAAGACGACGGTCTTGCCGTCGACAGAGAGCTCGAGCCGCTGTCCGTGAGCAACGACGCGAACGTGAATCCAGCGATCGGGAACGATCGTCAACTGTTGCGTGAAACGCGGTCCGGCGTAGATCTGCCATCCCCACAGACCGTTGAAGACCGGCGTGTACTGCGTGGCGTCGGGCTTGTCGCTCAGGTGCGAGCGGAGATAGACCTCCTCGTAGTTGTCGTGATCCGCGGCGCGAAATGCCAGGCCGTGAAAGCCCGGCTGGCCGGACGCGGCGACGTCGAATTCGATGATGCCGTCCTGAAAGTTGGCGTCGTCAAGCCACGCGTTGCCATCGTCGAGAAGCAGTGAGTCGCGCCCGAGGTAGGGCTCGATCTTCGATTGCTTGGCGGTGATCTTCCAATGTTCCCAGCCGGTATCGGCAACGGCGGGAACGGCGATGACAAACAACACGAGCAGTGCGAAGAATGACCGGCGCATAAATTTCTCCCACAACAGGATCGGCGATGGGACTTCGTTTGTATTGGAGATTCCGGCCAGCTCAAACGAGCTGCATGCGCCGCTCGCGATGCAGCGCCGACGGTGTGAGGCCGGTGAGCTCGCGCACGTCGTCGATCATGTGCGACTGGTCGTAGAAGCCGGCATCGAGCGCCAGCGCGGGCCAGTCGGGATGCGGCTCACGGTCGGCAGCGGCTGCGAGACGGTTGAGCCGCATGATGCGCTGGCCGTGCTTGGCGGAGAGTCCGGTGGTGGCGATCACGGCGCGGCGCAGTTGCCGCTCCGACACATGAAGGTCCCGCCACAGCTCCGAGACCGCGCGGCCTGAGCGCAAGCGTTCCATCGCATCGTGCGCGATCGTCGTACTTCGTTCCACACGAGTTGCCCGCAGCCGCCGCAGTTCATTCAGAAGAATCTCCAGCGCCTCGGACGACGAACGCGATCGCGCCAGCGACTCGCGCAGCCGCGGCATGCTCCTCTCCTGACGCGTTTCGTTGCGATACTCGATCGGATCGAGGTGCAACAGATCGCGCGACCACTCCGCTTTCAGCCGCACCGCCTCGAGATGCATTCCGGGCGGCGGATTGAAAAAATGAATGCCCGGCGCCGGACCGATGATCGTCAACTGCGGATCGGAAACGATTCCGCGTCCATCGCGACGCGACCAGAAGCAGATGCTGACGCCGGTCTCGGGCAGCACGCGATGCCCTCGACCCGGAATCGGTGCCTCCCCTTCGCCACGCGAGTAACACCAAGCCGCCTCGGCGATCGGTTGCAGGTCCACCGGCACGCTGTACTCGCGATATCCGCCAAGCGCGTGACGCAGTGAGTCGTGGTGCTTCACGGTAAACCGGATTATCGGCGAACGTTCGCGGCGGTGCGGTCACATCCGGGTAACGGCAGCGGTCGGAAAAAGGCCGGTCACGCGGAGGGCGGAGATGCGGAGTTAGAACGGCTCCGCGGCTCCGCGTCTCCGCGTGACCGTTCTCCTGAGATTTCAAACCGATGGCGACGCGGCTGCGAAGACACTAATATCGCGCTCTACCAGCGTTCAAATCAACGATATGAGGTGATGATGAAACGATTCTCCATTCCAGTTTTAGCCCTTCTCACCTGCGCGCTCACGTTTCCTGCGGTTGCGCAATCAACGACGCAACGTACGCAACGACGATCGACGACGCCATCGACGACGACACCCTCGTCAACGGAACCAGCGCCTCCCTCCACCACGACTACGACTGCTGAGCCCGAGGCGGCGCCGCGGGCGCGAACGTCCGAGCCGGAGCGGCAGCAGCCTGCTCGCGCCGAATCCGAGCGCGCGGAGCCGTCGCCGGCTGGTGGGTTCGGCGGAGGAGCCAGCACCAACTTTCACTTCGACATGAAAGACGTTCCGCCCACCGTGACCCATCACGAAGCCAGCGTGAACGGACACACGATTCGCTACACCGCCACGGCCGGCCGGATGCCGATCAAGAATGCCGAGGGCGTGACTGAAGCGCTGATGTTCTACGTCGCGTACACGGCCGACGGAAGCGACGCCTCGAAACGGCCGCTGACGTTTTCGTTCAACGGCGGACCCGGCTCCGCATCGCTCTGGCTGCACATCGGAGCGCTCGGTCCGCGCACGGTCGTCATGCAGCCTGAGGGTTGGATGCCGCAGCCGCCGTTCCGCCTTCACGACAATCCGTACACGCCGCTCGACAAGACCGACATCGTCATGATCGATGCGATCGGCACCGGCTGGAGCCGTCCCGCCGACGAGAAAGCCGCGCGCAAATATGAGAACCCCGAGGGCGACATCGAGGCCTTTGGAGAGTTCATTCGCATGTACATCACGCGCAACGAGCGCTGGGGCTCACCGCTCTACCTCTTCGGCGAGAGTTACGGAACGACGCGATCGGCGGGGCTTTCCGGATATCTGGCCGGCCGCGGCATCGTCTTCAACGGCATCGGCCTGCTGTCGATGGCTCTCAATTTCCAGACGCTCTCGTCATCGGCCACAAACGATTCGGCGTATCCATGGAACGTTCCGACGTACATGGCCATCGCTTACTACCATCACAAACTGTCGCCCGAGCTGCAGAAGGCGATCGATGGTTGTCAGGGCAATCCGAACGCCCCTTGTGCGCCGCTGGTGCAGGCGGAGCAGTGGGCGATTACCGACTACTCCGCCGCACTCTCCCGCGGTGACTCGATGACGCCGCAGGAGCGTCAGTCAGTCGTGGACAAACTCTCGCAATACACCGGCCTTTCGAAACAGGTGATCGAGGAGTTCAATCTGCGTATCGACGTCGGCACGTTCGATCACTACCTCCTGCTCGATCAGCGGATGCGCGTTGGCCGGCTGGATGGACGCTTCAAACTTCCCGAGCCTGGCTTCCCCGGCGGCCGGGGCGGCGGTGGTGGCGGCGCGGATCCGGCGTCGACGGCGACTACTGGTCCATTCACAATGGCGTTCAACAATTACATGCGCACGGAGCTCAATTACAAGACCGAGACTCCCTACTACACCTCGGCGCAGCAATCAGGGATGTTCCGCTGGTCATCGTCCGGCGCAACGCCCGCGCCCGGCGGCAATCAGGGATTCCAGGAGGAGATCTCTCCCCTGCGATCCGCCATCGTCGGCAATCCGTTCCTGAAAATCCTCGTGATGGAAGGCTATTACGATCTGGCGACGCCGTATTACCAGGCCGAATACACCATGCACGAGCTCAATTTGCCGCCCGGTTATCGCGGCAACATCAGCTACGAACGCTACTGGTCAGGCCACATGGTCTATCTCGAACAGAAAGCGCACGCGAAGTTGAAGAAGGATTGGGACGCGTTCATCGAACAGACGCAGGCGCATTGAATCATTACGAACGAGGGCGTCATCCGCAGCGCGGGTGACGCCCTTTTCGCGGGATCAATTGACATTTCGGCCTTCATTCAGTGTCTGTCCACCAAAGATTTCTTTTACATTTTGTAACCGACGTAATATCCGTTTTCTCACACTGCGGTCCAAAACAGACTGAAGCGGCCTTCAAGAGGGTCTACAGGTCAGCGAGTTACGCGACGAGAGAGAGCTGAGTGAGGACAACACCCTGCTGCTGTCCTAAACGCGAAGCAACCCCGGAGGGGTGATTGAAGGTAGCCGGTGGCCGCACCGGAGGTGCTGCCACCGGAACAATCGCGCGCATTCAAAGCACCCCGGCAGGGGTGCGCGAACATTCAAAAAGACTGCGTCGAGAGGCCTTCTCTCCGAGACGCATTGGTCCTCACAGACAGGCTGATCGTGGTTCGTCGCGCACCCCCTCCGGGGTGCTTCTTTGCCACGACTGTTACCGGTGGCAGCACCTCCGGCGCGGCCACCGGCTACCCTCATTCACCTTTCCAGGGTGACCTGTTTTGGGCAGGGCTGGTTTTCTCACGAGTCCTTCGAACTCCTGCAACCGCCCGGCGCCCGAGCAGCCGCCCGATTCCGTCACCGGCGAGTTACGTCCGTATCAAAGGTGGCAGGCAAGAATGCCTGCTCTACGTCGCCCCCTCAATGCCCGGCGGCGCGATGCCTGTTGATTGGGATGCCGCCGAAACTGAGTCCGGTTCCGATCACCGTTCCGTGGTGCGTGCGCCAGGAGTCAAACGCATTCCCTTCGAATCGGTACCAGGCTTCGAGCCCCTGGAACATGCCTGTGACGTCGTTCGCCTCGAGGATGAAGGGCGCGTGCATTGTCTGGCGGATCTGGTCCTGTGTCCGCGCGACCTTCCAGATGCGCAGGTCGTCGATGCCTCCCTCCGGCATGAAGTCATAGGCCACGTCGCTCCCGATGAGAAGTGGGAGCGACGACTCCGATCGCGGGGACTCCGCTCCCTGGGACACAAGATCTCCGTTGATGTAGTGCTTGCGTGTCGTCCCATCCGTCACGGCCGCGATGTGGATCCAGACGGTAGGGTCGGTCGGAAAGACGCCGCCGTCCTTGAGGCTCGTGGAACCGTTGAAATAGCTGCGGAACGTCGTGCCGCAGATACCGAGCCACCAGGCGGTCGTCCATCCCTTTCCAACGATCGAGGAGCAAGCCGGTGAGTGTGCGTCCCGAACCGACACCCACGCCTCGACCGTCATCGCGGGCGTGTCGAGGAGGACGTCATGCGGGATTTGGATGTAGCCGTGCTGCGGAAGGCCTTGCATCCGGAGGTACTGTCCCGAGGGCTGCGCGAACAGCGAGGCGGAGACGAGGAGGGCAGCAGTCACGATCCATGCGATTTTCATGGCCGGGAATTGTACCCGTGCCTCGCGCGAGTCGTGGTGGTCTCGCTATATGCACACCCTTACCGCTTCATCTCAAAAATATCCACAATCGTCTGGATATCGACGCTGCGCTCGAGGTACTCCCAGACCGCCAGCACTTCTTCCCGGTGATGAACGTGACTGAACGAATCCTCGGAAATCGCGAATTTCGCCCGGTTGTACCACTTGATTGCGTCGTTGGCATTTTCGCGCAGGCGGTCCCGCGCATGCTGGACGAGGAGAACCGTGTCCGGCGACGGACCTGACGGCGTGTGAATCAACTGTATGACCGGCCGCGCGCGCAGCTCCTGATCCCTATCCACGTGTTTCTTCCGCTTGCGCTCGAGGGAGGCGGTGTCGCGCTGGATCCTCCCGGCGCCGGCAAGCCGGTTGATGGCCGACGCAAAGAGCTCGATGTCTGCCTCCAGCCGAACGCCCGATCGGTAGAGTAACCGGCCCTTCGCATCCGCAGTCTTGGAGAGGTGACTCCAGATGACGATCCCTGGAACCGTCACCGTCATCTCATCAAGCTTGAATCCAACAAGCCCCTTCGTGGCAATCTTCAGCGGCTCGGCATGCTCGATCTGCAGCCCACTCTCGGCAAGATCCCAAATGGTCACGTCTGTTCTTCCAAAGCGTCCTTCGATCGGACGACTGGCGACAAACCGCTCCGCTCCGCGTGAATCCAGCAAATCCGTCGTCTTCATTACGAGCTCGATCGCATGATCTTACAACCGGGGCACTTCGAATTGTCAGGAACCGCGATCACTTGAAGAACGCATCGCCTGAGCCGGACGCCGCGAACGACAGAGCCATCGCCCGAAGACCGGCTCTCCGGGCGATGGTTTTTCTTTTCTCTACAGCTTTGCCAGTGCCTTCGACTTGGCGCGGATCGCGCCGATGGCAGTACCGGTGTTGAAGCCTCCGATCGGCAGCGCGCCGCCTTTGATATGGACACCCACGATCTCGCCTGTCGACCCGTTGAGAATCGGCGCGCCAGACGATCCGCCGAAGGTACCGATGTCGTTGTAGGCGATGCGTCCGTCGCGAATGTCGAGGAGATGTCCCGCCTCCACCTTCTTCTCTTTTCGATTGGGGTGTTGAATGATGCAGAGGCTCGCGCTCTTGATCGTCAGATCTTCTTTTGCGACATTCAGCCGGCCAAAGACTCTGCCGGGCAGCATTCCGGAGTCATCACCCCTGCCGAGCCTGACGATCGCATAGTCGAAGTTGGGATCGGAATGATCCGCAGAAGGAAAGCACTCCACGAGCTCCAACACCGGAAAGCACACCTCGGGACGCGTCAGACCGGTCGCGCCGTCGATCTGGAAGTCGAAGCAAACGCACATGAGTTGTGCCAGCTCGTGAGGCGAGATCGCCTGACCGTTTCGCTGCGGCACCATCCAGCCGGGCGGTTGCTGGTTGAAGCAATGGCCGGCTGTAAGAAACAGATCGTCACTGATCAATGCACCCGATGCCCACCGCTGACCGCTGACGCTTCCCGGGTCTTCGCCAGCTTGGGTGAATTTGCCCGATAAGTCGGTCCACTGCAATTGGCCGACTGGACGCTGGTAATCGGTGACGAACTCCCGAGTCACGCCAAGAGTCCCGTCATATTTCTCGACGTCCTGCGGATCATCCTTCTTGCTCATGAGGTCGTAGCAGAGATATTGGAGCTGCATGTCCAGCTCAATGAGGCCGCGGGCGGCCTCCGCTCGTTCATCGAGCAGTTTTCGCATCGTGCCCATTACGAGATCCTGCCTGTTGTAGGGCTCGGCGGGCGGAGGCGGCGGTACGTTTGAACTTGTGGCTGTATGGTTATTCATGAACGTCTCCTCCTTCGAATCAGCAGCACGAGCCGGAGCATTGCGGATCCGGCGTTTCCAGTATCGAGCTGAGGTACGCGAGATAAGGGTGACTGAAGACTGCTGTGCTCAACATCAACGGGTCGGGAAATACCGTCTTATCCAGTTTTCTCTCATCGCGGCTCTTATCGAGTTTCGCGAAAAGAACAAAGTGACCAGCCGGGCCATGGTGATGCATACCACTCATGCCGCCATTGACCGGAGCGCCGGGCATTGCGCTATGTGCCGGTCCGCCGTGCATTCCGGCCATATCGCCGACGTCCATTCCCTCATTCGGAACTGTGGCGTGGCCATTGCCGGCGTTGCTCGTTTGTGGCAGAAGTTCGATCGTATTGGAGAAAACGATCTCGGCCGGCAGCGTTCCGGCGGTCTTCTTCAGCCTCACCCACTTTCGTTCCCTGCCGTCGGTAGCCGTAATCGTGATTGGATCGTCGTGATGCTCGATCAGCCATCGCACGAGCGTTGAGCCGCCGAAGCGAAAGACTTCGAGATCGCCTCCGGGAAGGGGCACCTTGGCGATGGCATCGGGATGATCATCGAGCACGAAGCCCATCGGCTGCAGTTTCGGCAGTCCCTCATCGAGATTCAGGTTCTTGAGCGTTCCCTCGCCGCATGAAAACCGAAGCTCGACCGGCGGCGTCTCCGGCCTCAGTTTGGGCGGAATTCGAAATTCGATCACATTGACGGTGCGAAATTCTCCGAGCTTGATCTCCAGAGGAATCTTGCGGTGAATCTTCTGGTCCGGCCACCAGTGATCGGAGTCGTATCTCTCCTCCTCAATGAAGAAACTTGCGAAATGCTGCGGAAGTCCTTCCTCTTCTGTTCCACTGCCGGGTGTCCCGTTCGGAATCAGCGCATCCCGATCGCGAGCCGTACAGGCGTTGAAGTAATTCAAGCCGACAAAGCTGACCGTATACATCGAGCCTCTCCTTTCTCAGTACTTGAGACGGATCAACTTCCAATGTTCTGCACGGCCGCCCACAACGACGGGGGAACATCACCACGGTGGATCGAATCGAGCTGCGTTTGGCGCAGCGCTTCTGCGGCGGAGAGTCCCTTGGCGAGGTTTTCGTGCAGCCGCGGAAAAAAGACCGACGCCGCCTCGTCGTCAATCGGCCAGAGCGTCGCGATCACCGAGGACGCACCGGCCGACAGGAAACCGTGCGCGACACTGATCACGCCTTCCGCCGCACGACGCTCACCTCGGGCCGTACTGCATCCTGCCAGCACGACGATGGACGCCGGCCGCAGATGCAGCCTGGCAATCTCCGCGACGCCGGCGCGCCGCTCGTGTCCCTTGTCCCGCAGCACGATCGAGGCGGGCTCGATGCCTCGATCGTCCCCAATCGCGTGTCCCGCAAAGTGAATGACGCCGGACTCGGGCGCCAGTTTGCTCAGCGCATCGAATGCGACATCATCGTCTTCGAGCAGCGTCGCCGTCCGATACGCTCGTTTTACACGACGCCCCTCGCTGCCGGCGAACGTGAGTGCTCCGATCCCAGCGCCAGGCTCCGACGCCGAAAGCACCAGCGCCGAACGTAGCTCCGTCACATCACTTCTCCGTTCTGTCGCCGCCACGAATGCCGCCGCACTGGCCGCCAATACAATCGGATACTTCTCGATCAGGTACTGGCCGCGGGCATCGGTCAATGCACTGAACGGCACCATCGACGTTGCCTTGTCCGAAACGAAAACGACCGTCGTCGCATGGAGCAGTTCGTGCGCGACCGGTTCAATGAGCCGCTGATAAAGCGCCAATTCCTTCGCGCGAACGTTGGGACTATGGCGAATCGCTTCGCTCAACGCATCCGCCTCGGCCATCAGTTTCTCGCGCCCGCACTGCCCGGTCGTCGCGCGTACACCGGACCGGTCTGCCGTGAAGATGACCAACTGCGAGGCCAGCGAGGCGTATTCGACGACGACGGTTCCCGGCGGCAGCCGTTGGTAATCGAGCACGGGAGAGCGCTGATAGGAATCGAGGAGCGCTCGAGCCCGGGCACTCTCCGAGAATCGGAACGCGGCCTCGCTGTCATTCAGTGAAAGTGCCAGATCGATCCCTTCATCGAACAGATCTTCCGCGGCGTGGAACGCGCCCCAGCGCGCCTCCCCTGGCGGCAGCGATTTGCGATTCTCTTCAAGCCCGGCGATGCCGCTTCGGATGTCGGCCATCGCGCCCGCGGCGTCTCCGCTCTTCCGGCGTGCCCGCGCACGCTCCAGGAAAAGGCCGGGAAGTTTGAGGGCATCGCCCTTTTCCGACTGATAGCCGATCGCATCGGTGAGCAAAGCAGCAGCCTTTGCCGGAGGCGTACCCGAGAGCATGGCCCTGGCGCGCAACGCCGCAACGGTCAGATATCCGCGATACGCCGGATCTTTCGTACGAGGAATCAACTGTTCCGCACCGGCGATGTCAGCCGAGGCACCTGCTTCGTCGCCCAAACGGTCGCGGACCACGGCCCGAACGAGCGGAATGGACGCCAGTTGAAAGTCATCGTGCAGGCGTTGCGCGATCCGAAGCTCGATCGTCAGGAACGACAGCGCGGTTCGCCATTCTTTGCGCAGCATCGCGGCATCGGCGATCGAGGCCACGGTTTGCCGGAAGTCGATGCTCGATCGCCCGCCGAGGCCCTGCAGAGCGGCCAGCCGGTACTTCCAAGCCCTGGCCGGATCGCCGGTCTGGTCGTACACGAAAGCGAGATGACGCTTCATGACCGAAGAGTTCTGAACCTCGCCGAGGCGGTCGAAGAGCGATGCCGCATCATCCAATATCCTGATCGCGCTTCCCCAGTCCGCCCGCGCCTCGTGGTACCTCCCAAGCTCCTTCAGAACCAGCGCGCGATAGCCCGGAAAATCTGCGGATACCTTCGGGAGGAGTGCTTCGACTTCCTGTTCCGCCCGTTCATGGTGGCCTTGTTCGAATGTCATGTTCGCGGCGAAGAGACGCGACGGCAAGAACATCGGACTCCCAGCCTTCTCGAACTCCGCGGCCGCGCGGCGAAGTAGTGTTTCCGCGTCGCCCGGACGATTCTCCTTGTATGCCTTCTGACCGTCCTGGTAGTCGGAATGCGCCGACGCGAGCAACGCGCGTTTTTCAAGACTGGCGGCGTCGATCGCGGCGACGTCTCGTTCGAGCATTCGGTCGCCCTCGATGACTGTGATGGCCGCACCGAGCTGCCGTGCGACACGCAGGTGCCGGTCCGCATCATGCGCGTCGTGGCGCAGCTCGGCCTTACCCCATCGCCCGAGGACTTCCTTGAGAGCCATTCCGCGTGCTCCGAACCGATCCTGCCGCGCCAGCGTCATCGCCAGCGAAGAATTCGCTGCAACGCGGTCGTACTGGCGATCGAGCCGGTCGAGAAAGGCCTCTTCGGGACCGAGCGCATCCCTGTGCGCTCGCGCCTCGGCTGCCCAATCGCCGGTGGAATCGGCGGCAAGATATTGCTCCCAGGCCTCGCGAGCGTCTTCTCGCAGTCCGAGGTGCTCGAGGACGATGGCGCGATTGAAAAGCGCTTCCGGAAACTGAGGCCGCAGCGCAAGGGCGCGGTCGGACGCCGCCAGCGATTCCGCCAGCAGCTCCGGCGCCTGATCGTGCATCGCCGTCTCATGAAGTACCGCGGAATAATCGCTCCAGACCTCCGGCCGGTTCGACGACTCCGCCTCCGACCCCAACGTCTTCAACGCCGCGAGAGGATGGCCGCCGAGGAGCTCTGCCACCGCCTGGCCGTGCCGGTCCGCGGGAGCTTCGGTTCCGCGAACGTTTGCGGCCGCGGAGCCGGTGAGCGAACCGAAAAATCCGCTTTTCGATGAGCTTGCTGGGCGCGGCGTACGGAACGGCGCCCAGGCCAACCCTCCGCTCACGCGAGTCTCGATCGCGCGCGCGCCCGGCTTCATGAAACCGTGCGAGGTAATCGATTGCCGCACCGAAGCCGGGATGAGCAGCAGCACAAGAGCGCCCGCCCCTGCGCAAAAGGCGGCCTTCGCCAGGAGCGCGTTACTCCAGGCCGGGCGCCATCGGTTGTTTCCCAATCCGGGTGTCAGGTTCGCCTCTCCCACCATCGCTTTTTCCCGGCGTCGTAGACGGACCGTGGTGGACCTTTGCATCGCGCAATCGCGACGGAAACGACTCTCGCACGCAACTCGGCACGGCCATACTTTCGAATGTCGGGAGGAGGTGTAAGGATACATCGAAGATGGAAAATGAGTAAGAGCTGTTCGATGAATGCGCTCGTCTTGCTGCAACAATGTGCGAATGAAATCGAAGCGTCGCGGTTGTCTTCGCCTGTTCACGCTGATTGTGATTCTCCTGACGGGCGCTGCCCTCGTCGTTCTTCGCTCGACGAGATGGCTGGCCGCCCTCGGCAGCCGCGCCACCGGCGCACGACTCGATCGCGTCCGGCGCTCACCCGAATTTCACGAGGGCAAGTTTCAGAATCCGCAACCGACGCGCATGCTGACCGGCTCCTATCGCGCGATGCTGCGTCACCAGTTCTTCGGCGGCGAGCAGCGCGAACCGGCTGGAGTCGTTCCGGTGGTCACGCTTGTTCGAGGCGATTACGCGAATCCTCCCGCCTCGGGGCTGCGCGCCACCTGGATCGGCTGGGCCTCGGTGCTCATCGAGATCGACGGCCACATCGTGCTGACCGATCCGGTGTGGAGCGAGCGATGTTCACCGTCGACGCTCGCCGGCCCAAAGCGCTTTCACGCGCCGCCGATCGCGCTCGACGAATTGCCGCACGTCGATCTCGTCGTCATCTCGCACGATCACTACGACCATCTCGACATGCCGACCGTGCAGTTTCTGGCCGCGCGCGGCACGCACTTCGCCGTTCCGCTCGGCATCGGCGCGCATCTCGAAGGCTGGGGTGTTCCCGCATCGCAGATTCACGAGCTCGATTGGAACGAGTCGTTTGCGTGGAAGGATCTCGCAGTCACGGCAACGCCCGCGCGGCACTACAGCGGCCGGAATCCACTGCACGGAAACGAAACGCTCTGGTCTTCGTGGGTGATCCGCGGACCGCATCACCGCGTCTTCTTCAGCGGCGACAGCGGCTACTCCGCCGAGTTCGCAAACATCGGCGCACAACATGGTCCTTTCGATCTGACACTGATCAAGATCGGCGCATCCGATCCAACCTGGTCCGACATCCACATGACGCCGGAAGAAGCCGTGCAAGCGCATCGCGACCTTCGCGGCGGCGTCCTGCTCCCCGTGCATTGGTGCACGTTCAACCTCGCCTTCCACGCCTGGCGCGACCCCGCCGATCGCGCCTTCGCCGCGGCAACGAAGAACGGCGTCGCGATCGTCATTCCGAAGCCAGGCGAATTCGTGGAGCCGTCAGCCGCGCGAAATGCGCAGGAAACGTGGTGGGACAAACTGTAGCCGTGCCGCGGAAGGGGTCAGGTCGAAACCGAAACTGACGACGGCCTGCGTCGAGCGGAATGTTCGCAGCCAGATGTCGTCAGTTTCGGTTTCGAGCTGACCCCTTCCGCTCAATGAACGATGTGCTGCGGTTGCTCGCCTCCGGCTTCTGGCATTGAAGAGATTGACGGAACTCCGCTCGTGCTCGGCGGTGGATTGCTCGCCACGGGAACATGCGGCCCTGATGTGGCGATCCCAGCCGCGGCCTGCTTTGTCGCGGGCTCCCACTTGCCATGATCGAGGAACAAGCGATCGAAGATCAGGAGATGAAGTCCCGCGGCGATCCATCCGACGATCGCAATCAGAAAGCCGAGGCCCATCTCGCCGAGACGCTTGTGATACTGGCGGCGTTTGTCCAGTTCCGCGAGGATCCATTTCGCCGCTCCCAGCACGATGGCGATGAGCGCCACAACGCCGAGTGACGGCAGCTCGATCATGCGCTTCTTCCACAGCGCGTAACCGCCGCCGATGATCGCGCTGACGATGAGTCCTCCGCGCAGCTTCTGCAGCGACGGCAGTTGCTTCCACACTTTCCAGGCCAGCTCGTTGGATACCTGGAGCAGCGCGAGCATGCGCTCGCTGGCATCCTCGTCTGCGCGCGTCAGCGCATCCTCGGCAGCGAGGAAATCCCACGGCTGCCGCGCTCCCGCAGGCTTCAGCGATGGCAAACAATTCTCCTTGACCAGCGCATGCTCGGTCATCCGGTAGCCGCTCGTCATCAGCGCATACGCCTCGGCGTTCGAGAACGAATCGAGATCGGTCCGCACCTCGGCAAGCTTGAGCTGGATCTTGCGATCGATTCCGTAGCTGGTCAGCGGACCGGGATCCGCAACCGGCCCGGCCGGCGGTCCGATCCACGTCACCGGTCTCGCTTCGAGATCTTTCGTGAGATGGATGAACATCGATCCTTGAATCGCGCCAGCACGCCGCAACGCGCTGAGCTGATCGAATTGCGCCTCGCGCACGCGCGCCTGCAGGACGGCGTTCGAGTTGCCGAGGGAGTCGCTGATGCTTCCGCCGGGACTGGCCTGCTCCTGAAACTGACCACTCGAATCGCTGACGAGAATCACGCGGCAGTTCTGCTCGAGAAGGCTCGACAGGCCCTGGTTGTCGTGAACGCCGCCGTCGACGAGACGCACCGTGCGGTCGGGATAAAGATTGCGCAGCACGATCGGTTCGAAGAGCGCCGGCACGCATGCCGATGCCCCTACCGCGCGGCCGATCGGAATCTCGTTGTGCGGTTTCGGCGCTTCCTTGTAATACGCGCGCCGGTATCGCGGAATGGCGTCGATCGCATCGCTGATGGCCTGCGGCGACTCGCCCATCCACGTCGCGGTGAACTGCCAGTTGTGTCCTGTGTTCATCGTCGTGGCGTTGAGGACGAGCATCGGCACCTTCGCGCCGAGGCGCCAGTTGTCGTACTTCGGCGTGAAATCGGCCGGCGCGCCGCGGAACTCGGCGGGATGCACGAGGAGATCGGACATGAAGCGCGCCGGCTCGTTTCCTGGCTCCGCGGTCTGATCGTAGAAGTGCTGCTGATAGAGCTGGGCGATGACGTCGGACCGCGAGTAGCCGGACTTCACCGCCATCTTCAATCCCGCCATCGGCGATGCGGCGATGCGCGTCCGTACGTTCTTCTGGACACCGTCGAGGAACTTCTTCTCGACGTCGCGCACGAGTTGGAGATAGTCGTCGTGCGACGTCTTTCCGCTCTTGAGGCGCTTCTTGAGCTCGAGGTAATAGAACGCGCCGATGATCGAGCCTCCGGAAACGCAGGAGAGCACTTCGACGTGACGGAGGAGATCGAGCTCGGCGAGCTTGGCCAGCACGCCGATGTGAAACAGCGATGCGCGGAAGCCGCCGCCGGAGAGCGCCAGTCCGATCTTGCCGCCGAACAACGCGCTCACGGCGTGATTGTTGATGCCG
>DATAMS010000002.1:0-3349 GCA_036260495.1 Thermoanaerobaculia bacterium | reverse complement strand
CGAAAAGACCAAGAAATTATGGTTGCGCCTGCTTCGCCAGCGAACAACGTTGCTCGTCACCAATCATTTAGCCGAAGTACGGGGTTCAGAACCGTGCAGGAGGAGTCTCATGCCGGAGTCGATCAAATACGCCGGTTCCGTAAGCGTGCCGGGCGGGCCGTCGCTGGCCTTTACGGAGACGATGCCCCTGGAGTCGTATACGAAGATCAGTGCGGAAGTCCCTCCATCGGACAAGGCCACCGTTGATACAAAAGGGAGCGAGATCGCGCTTCTGCTTGTCCGGGCGACCGACTACAGCAGCCTGAATTACACGGTCGACTCGGAAGTGGTCACGAGCAAAACGCCGCTCGCGGTGCCGCTTCTGGTCGGTGGTGCTGGTGCCATCGGCCGGCTCTCGAAGAAGGGATTGGAGTCGCTCACCTTCTACAACGGCCTCACCGTGCCGGTCACGGTCGAAGTCTTCATCGGTCGAACCTGACCGCCAAGGAGAGAGCACATCATGGCCGTTTCAGTCAGTTACCCCGGCGTCTACGTTGAAGAGATCTCCAGCGGAGTGCGCACGATCACCGGCGTGAGCACATCGCGCACGGCCTTCGTCGGCCGCGCGTTGCAGGGACCGGTCAACGAGCCAACGCTCATCTTCAGCTTTGCCGACTACGAACGGACGTTCGGCGGCCTCTGGGCCGGCAGCACGATGAGCTTCGCGGTGAAGCAGTACTTCGAGAACGGGGGAGCCGAAGCTGTGATCGTCCGGGTGTTCAAGACCATGGGGATCGGCTCGAACGAAACCGCGTCGATTGGTCTCGTCGACACCGGGACGCCGTTTGCGATCAGCGCCGCTAGCCCGGGCGCATGGGGCTCGAAGTTGTCCGTCATCGTCGACCACAGCACGCGTGAGCCTCAAGGACCGGGTCTCGTGAACATTATCGTGCTTCTCGATGGTGTCGCCGTCGAAACACTCCGAAATGTGCAGGTGTCGGATCTCAAGGCAACCCTCGACCAGCGCTCGCAGTATCTCCGCTATACCGGCACGGCCAGACAGGACATCACAGACACGACTGTGATTCCGTTGACCGGCGTTGCAACCGGCGGTGCGGACGGGGATGACATCGACAGTGGTTTGATGATCGGCCTTGACGGACCGCCGCGCACCGGCATGAAGGCCCTCGCCGATACTGACATCTTCAACATCCTCTGTCTTCCACCGCCTTCGTTCGACGCCGTACGCGAAGTAGCTGCTGGCGATTACGATCTAGCGGCGAAATTCTGCGCCGACCATCGTGCCATCCTGCTCGTCGATCCGCCACTCGCGGCAACGAGGCCTGACAACGCTGTCACGCCGATTCAGGACACTGTCAACGCACCAAACAAGAAAAACGCCGCCGCGTTTTTCCCGCTTCTCCTCGCGCCCAATCCACTCTCTGGGATGATCGAAGAGTTCGTACCCTGCGGGGCGGTGGCCGGCGTATTTGCGCGCACTGATTCGCAGCGCGGCGTTTGGAAAGCGCCCGCCGGCACGGATGCCGGTCTCACAGCCGTATCCGGCCTCACCTACACGCTCACCGATCCGGAAAACGGCCTCCTCAACAAAGAAGCCGTCAACTGTCTCCGCACGTTTGCGAACATCGGTCGAGTCGTGTGGGGCTCGCGTACGCTGGATGGCCGCGACGCTAACGGCAGCGAATGGAAGTACATCCCCGTCCGGCGCCTGGCGCTGTACATGGAAGAGAGTCTCTTCCGCGGTTTGAAGTGGGTGGTCTTCGAGCCGAACGACGCGCCGCTGTGGGCGCAGATCCGGCTGAACGTCGGTGCGTTCATGAACAACCTGTTCCGGCAGGGAGCGTTTCAGGGCGCTTCGCCGAAGGACGCCTACTTCGTCCGATGCGATTCATCGACCACGACGCAGAACGACATCAACCTCGGCATCGTGAACATTCTCGTCGGCTTCGCTCCGCTCAAACCCGCCGAATTCGTGATCCTGAAGATCCAGCAGATCGCTGGACAGATTCAGGTGTGAGGGTCTGCTCATGGCTCAATTCAGCGTCAACGTCCAGCGCTTCGATCCATACAAGAACTTCAAGTTCCGTGTGAAATGGGATGGCCGTTACGTCGCCGGCATCTCGAAGGCTGGATCGCTCAAACGGACTACGGAAGTTGTGGAGCACCGCGAAGGGGGCGATCCCAGCACGAGCCGGAAATCGCCGGGGCGGAACAAGTTCGAAGCGATCTCGCTCGAGCGCGGCGTCACACACGATCCCGAGTTCGAGAAATGGGCAGGGAAAGTGTGGGATCTCGGTGCGGGCCTCGGCGCGGAAGTGTCGCTCAGGGATTTCCGCAAGGACATCATCCTCGAGCTCTACAACGAAGCCGGCCAGCTCGTTCTCGCCTACAACATCTTCCGCTGCTGGGTGTCGGAGTATCACGCGCTGCCCGACCTCGATGCGAACGCGAACGCAGTGGCTATCGAGATGATCAAGCTCGAGAACGAAGGATGGGAGCGCGACCCGGCTGTGGTCGAACCGACGGAGCCGACTCTTCCCTGAGGCCGCGCGATGATCCTGCCCGACGAGGAGTTACTGCGTGTTTGGGACGCAACGCGATCCGTGCCTCCGGCAATGCAGGCCGCGGCGCTTCTCGACATCCTGACCGGCAGCGAGGATGCCGCGCAACTTCCCATCGGTGTGCGCGACCGTCATCTGCTGGCTCTGCGCGACGAATGGCGCAACTCCGCGTTCGAGAGTGTCATCGCATGCCCTGAATGCGCGGCCCTCGTCGAGCTGTCATTCAACACGCCAACGCTTTCCGAAACAGTCGCCGCGACATCGCTCGCGATGAACGGCACGACGATCGAGCTCCGGCTACCCGACAGCCGTGATCTCGCTGCGGTTGGCTCGTCGTCGTCGATCGACGACGCACGCGCCAATCTGGCGGCGCGTTGCATCGTCCGCGCGACACGCCTTGGCGAGGAAGTGCCACCGCCTGCACTCGACGACGCGGCAATCGCCGCAATCTCTGGAGCCATGGCTGCCGCCGATCCCGACGGCGATCTGCGCATCGCGGTCGTCTGCCCGGACTGCGCCCATTCGTGGGACGTCTTGTTCGATCCCGCCACATACGTCTGGAACGAGCTCGAAACCGCGGCAATCGGCGCGATGCGTGAAGTCGATGCACTCGCATCCGCGTACGGCTGGACGGAGGAGCAGATCCTTGCGATTCCATCGTCGCGGCGGCGCATCTACCTCGGGATGGTTCTTGGATGAGCGACTACCTGCGCGGTGTCGTGACGCGCGTGCTCGCGCCAGGCAGCGTGCTGCGGCCACGTGCGCCGATGCCGTTCGAGTCGCTGCGG
>DATAMS010000715.1:0-8888 GCA_036260495.1 Thermoanaerobaculia bacterium | reverse complement strand
CATCTCTCAGTACCGTCTTGCCAAGGAGATCGGTGTGCCTGCCCAGCGTATCGGCGAGATTGTTGCGGGCAAGCGAGCCATCACCGCCGATACGGACCTCCGCCTGTGCCGGTTCTTCGGCTTGTCCAATGGCTATTGGCTGCGAGCCCAGGCAGCGCATGACACGGAGGTGGCGGAAGATGCCCTCGCTGAAGCGCTCGACCGGATCAAGCCGTGGTCAGGGACGGCGGCGTAGTCGTCTGTCGATCAGACACCATCAACCGTCTCGACCTGAGCGATCTTTCGAGGACTTCTCGTTCCTCCGCTACAAACCAACAGCCGATGAAACGGTCCAGAGCGTTCCCGATCGCCGAACTGCACTCGGTCGGATCGGACAGTCCTGCGCCTTTCTTCATCAGAATCAGCGCAGCTTTATTCAGCGAGATGCCCTTCCGCTGCGCCAACTCTTTTAGATGACGTTCAAGCCGCTCGTCAACGCGTACTAATAACTGAGCTCTCTTGCTCCTGACTGATGATACGACTCATTCAGAGTGAATCGAATTCCCCATTGAACATCGATGCCGCGACAGCGGCCCAAAGAAGTTAGCCAGGGGTGCGAGCGCCTTTTGCGAGCACCCCTGGTTCACGATGTCGATTGAAATCGTGCCGCGTCAGCGGCATTGGACCATCGGACGAAATTGTCTTCCAGTGCCGCTGACGCGGCACACAACATCCGCACTCCGTTCCAGAGGTGCTCGCAAAAAGCGCTCGCACCTCTGGCTATCCTCTCGTGCCGCTGCGCGGCATCCGCCGGCGATCGCTTGGACCGCGAATGGTTCAAGGCGATGCGTCGTCACTTTCTGTTTCGCCGTGACCCCATCCGCTTCCATTGAGCGTCGATGCCGCGTAGCGGCCGAAGAGGATAGCCAGGGGTGCGAGCGCTTTTTGCGAGCACCCCTGGTTTGCGATGACGATTGAACGGTGCCGCGTCAGCGGCTCTGGACCATCGGACGAAATTGGGGAGCATCGCGACGTCTTCCAGTGCCGCTGCGCGGCAGCCGCTGGCGATCGCTTGAACAATCTGGCAAGCCAGCCGCTTCTGACGCCGAGAGGGCCCTCCGCGTTTCCGGCGCCGAGACGGCCGGCCTTCGTGCTTCCGGCGAATTTTCGCCTCCGCCCTGACAGCACTCGGGCGGGACGCCCGAGTGGCCGCGGTCGAGACGACCGCACTCCGTCTACACTGCGCAGCGTGTCCGTTGTTCATCGTCGATCGAGACTTGCGGGGGCGTTTGTGCTGCTCGCGCTTTTGCTTGTCATCGCGCTCGTGCTTGCGTCTTCGATCGGGGCGACGAATGTCTCGTGGCGCGCGGCGATCGCGGGCGATGTCACGGCGCGCTCGATCCTCATCGGCATCCGGCTTCCGCGCGCGCTGCTTGCGGCGTTGGTCGGCGCGACGCTGGCGGTAGCCGGCGTCACGTTTCAATCGCTGCTTCGTAACCCGCTTGCCGATCCATTCATCCTCGGCGTTTCCGGCGGCGCGGCTTGCGGGGCGTCGATCGCCACGGCCGCCGGATTGTCGCGATTGCCGGGCGTCGTGCCGCTCATCGCGTTCGCGGGTGCGTGCGGCGCCACTGGCGCTGTTTTTCTGCTGGCACGACGACGCGAGTACACCGATCCAACGCGCTTGCTTCTTTCCGGACTCGTGCTCAACGCATTCTTTTCGGCGGTCATCCTCATCTCGTTCGGCGTGTCGCGGCAGAGCGATTTGACTGCGGCGTTGCGCTGGATGATGGGAACGCTCTTCGGCGCGACGTGGAGCGACGTGGCGCTGCTGGCGGTGCTGCTTGTGATCTCCATCTCCGTGCTCGCGGCGATCGGCAACGACCTGCGCATGCTGGCGTTCGGCGAGGACGATGCCAAATCGCGCGGCGTCGATGTGGAGCGCGTCAAGCTGATCGGCTTCATCACCGCATCGATCGTCACCGGAGCGGCGGTGTCGGTCAGCGGCATCATCGGCTTCGTCGGTCTGCTCGTGCCGCATCTCATCCGCATGATGTGGCGACGCGATTTCCGCTTTCTCCTCCCGCTCTGCGCACTCGGCGGCGGCGTGCTCGTCGTCCTGGCCGATCTCCTCTCGCGCATCGTCGTCACTTCGTCCGAGCTCCCCATCGGGGCGTTCACCGCCGTACTCGGCGTCCCGTTTTTCCTCTCGCTGCTGCGGAGGAATCGATGATCCTCGCGCTGCGCGACGTCGTCTACGCATACGCGGGAACGAACGCGGTAGACAACATCACCGTGACCTTCGACGCGCAGCAACTCATCGCGCTCACTGGTCCGAATGGCTCCGGAAAATCGACGCTGCTCAAGCTCGTTGCCCGCGTCCTCACACCGCACGCCGGCGAGATCGCGCTCGACGGCAGGCGCCTCCCCGAATGGCATGCCAAGGACTACGCGAAGCAAGTGGCGTATCTGCCGCAAGATCCCGATCCTGCGTTTTCGATGCGCGCCCTCGATGTCGTTGTCTCCGGACGCGCGCCATTCCTCGGCCGCTACGCCTGGGAGCGCGACAGCGATTACGACGAGGCCGAGCGCGCCCTCTCCCTCTGCGACGCCGCCCACCTCGGCGACCGCTATCTCGACGAGATGAGCGGCGGCGAACGGAAGCGCGTCTTCCTCGCCCGCGTCCTCGCCGCGCGGCCGCAACTCATCCTGCTCGACGAGCCGCTCTCGTCGCTCGACGTCTCGCACGTCCAGCAATTTTCGGCGCTGTTGCGCGACATCGTCGACCGCACCGGCGTCACCGTGATCTATGCAACGCACGACCTGAACTGGGCCGCCGCCTACAGCGACCGCATGCTCGTGATGCAACGCGGCGCCCTCGCCCTCGACGCCACGCCCGGCGAAGTGATGCAGCCCGACGCGATCCGCAATCTGTTCGGCTTCGACGCCGAGGCGGTACGTACGGGCGGGCGGGCGTGGCTGGTGCCGCGGGTGGGAGGAAGTCAGCAGTGATTAGTGGATTAGTCGATAGGTGTCGCGAGCTTCCCGGCTGACCTACTAATCACTAATCAACGAATCGACTGATCCACTGCCCCACCTACTTCTCAAACTCCCAATTAATCTTCTTCAGCACGCGATCCGCGCGCTCGATCAGTTGGAGGATGTCTTTCTTCGCGTGGGCTGCTGAAAAGAACGCCGCCTCGAGTTGCGATGGCGGAAGGTAGACGCCTTCGCCGAGCATGAGGTGGAAGAAACGCGAGAACCGTTCGCGATTTGATTTGTTCGCGCTCTCGTAATCGGTGACCGGACCCTCGGTGAAGAAGATCGTCCACATCGATCCGACGCGGTTGATGGTCAGCGGCACGCCATGTTTGCCGGCGCTCTTCATCACGCCATCCTGAAACTCTCCGGAGCGCTCCTCGAGATCGGCATAGATCGATGAATTTTTCAACACGCCGAGGGTCGCTTTGCCGGCGGCCACGGCGATCGGATTGCCGGACAGCGTGCCGGCCTGGTACATCGGGCCCAGTGGCGAGACGAGTTGCATCAGCTCGCGGCTTCCGCCGTACGCACCGATCGGCATGCCGCCGCCGATGATCTTGCCGAGCGTGGTGATGTCGGGCTTCACGTTGTACAGCGACTGCGCGCCGCCATACGCCACGCGAAATCCCGTCATCACTTCGTCGAGGATCAGCAGGGCGCCGTTTTCGGTGCAGATGTCGCGCAGCCCTTGCAGAAAACCTCCGGCCGGCGGCACGCAGCCCATGTTGCCCGCCACCGGCTCGACGATCACCGCCGCGACCTCGGCATCCATCGCCTCGCGCACGGCGGCGAGATCGTTGTACGGCACGCTGATCGTCAGCTCCGTCACTTCCTTCGGCACGCCGGCGGAGTCGGGGACGTTGAACGTCGCGCCGCCGCTTCCCGCTTTGACGAGGAGCGCGTCGACGTGGCCGTGATAGCCGCCGTCGAACTTGATGATCTTCTTGCGCCCCGTGGCCGCGCGCGCCAGCCGCAGCGCGCTCATCGTCGCCTCGGTGCCGGAGTTGACGAGGCGCACCATCTCGATCGACGGAATGGCCTGCGCGATCATCTCGGCCAGCTCGATCTCGCCGAGCGCCGGCGCGCCATACGAAAAGCCGCGCGTGGCCGCTTTCTTCACCGCCTCGACGACGTAACGATGGCCGTGTCCGAGGATCATCGGCCCCCACGAGCCGACGCAATCGATGTACTGCAGACCATCGGCGTCGAAGATGCGGGAGCCGAGGGCCATGTCGATGAAGAGCGGGGTGCCGCCGACACCTTTGAACGCGCGCACCGGAGAGTTGACGCCGCCGGGGATGATTTCCTGCGCGCGGCTGAAGAGAGTTTCGGAGTTTTTTCCCATGTCAGGCGCGGGATTATATGGGGCGGCGTGAGGTGATGAGTGGATTCGTGGATGAGAACCGGGAGCCCACACCGCGCAATATTCAGCTCCGACACCCGACCCCCGAAAACCGGCTCCCGCATTCGCCGTATCATTCCCGCACATGGACTACGGCATCGAAGTCTCCGGGCTCACCAAACGTTACGACTCGCTCGTGGCGGTGAAAGAACTTTCGTTTGCCGTGAAGCGCGGCGAAGTGCTCGGACTCGTTGGGCCGAACGGCGCGGGAAAGACGACCACGCTCCGCGCGCTCGCCGGCATTCATCCGCCAACCGATGGCACGATTCGCATCTGCGGCTTCGATTTGCGCAACGATCCGGTCGACGCCAAACGCCACCTCGCTTTCATGCCCGACGAGCCGCGGCTCTTCGATTACCTCACCGTCGAAGAGCACCTGCAGTTCGTCGGGCGGCTGTACCAAGTCACCGGCGTGCGCGAGAAAATGGATCCGCTTCTGCACGAATTCGAGCTCACCGACAAACGGAAAGCGCTGCCCGCCGAGCTCTCGCGGGGCATGAAACAGAAGCTCATGATCGCGTGCGGATTCATTCACGAGCCCGACGTCCTGATCTTCGATGAGCCGCTCACCGGTCTCGATCCCCTCGGCATCCGGCGCATGAAGGAATCGATCGTCCGGCGGTCGCAGGCCGGCGCGTCGGTCATCCTCAGCTCGCACCTGCTGCATCTCGTCGAAGAGCTCTGCGACACCGTGGCCGTGATCCGGAACGGCACGCGCATCGCGTACGACACCATCGACAATCTGAAGTTCGAGCTCGCCAAAGGCCGCAGCGATCTTTCGCTCGAAGAAGCGTTCCTGCGCATTACCGCCGAGGAGACACCGGCAACGTGATCGGGACGTTTATCAATGTTGCTCTGCTCTCGTTCAAGAACCGCATGCTGCAACGGCTGCGGAAGATGCGCGAGCCGCGCTACCTGATTGGCGCAATCGCCGGCGCCGCGTACTTCTGGTTCTTCTTTTTCCGGCGCGCCCACAACAGCAACCCGGCCCTGGCGAAAATCCGCGACCTCTCTTTCAATACAGTCGTCGTCGACTTCGTCAGCGTCGTCGTACTGTTGATGATGATTGCGGCCTGGGCGCTGCCGCGCGATTCCGGCGGCCTCGATTTCAGCGAGGCGGAGATCGGTTTTCTATTTCCTGCGCCGCTGCGGCGCCGCGATCTTCTGCTCTACAAGATTCTTCGCGCACAGCCGCAGGCACTCTTCAGCGCGGTGATGCTGACGATCATCGGCACGCGGCAGGGATACTTCATCGGTACGTGGGTGGCCTTCTCGGTGTTGTCGGTCTATTTCACGATGGTCTCGCAAGGGCGTGCGCGTCTCCGCCAGTTTCACATCGGCTTTCTCCCGCGCCTCGGCGCCGTGGCGCTGATCATCGGCGGTCTCTACGCGCTGACTCTGAATCAGCTACATGGTGTCGGACCTTTCACCATGCCGGCCGACTACAAGCAGATGGTCAAGACGGGCGTCTCTACACGTGTGGCGATCGAAGCCTTCTTTCAAAAGCCGGCCATTGCCGCGATTCTCTTCATTCCGAAATTCTTCGCGTCCGCTGCGCTGCCAGGAAGCCTGACCACGCTCGCGATCTCGATCCTGGCCGTCGCAGCGCTCGGCGTCATCTTCTTCTTCATCGCTGCCGCGCTGAACGTCTCATTCGAGGAAGCGTCCATCGGCGCATCGCAGCGAAGAGCAGCGCGGCTGGACCGGCAGCGCGGCCAGCGCGCAGGCGCGTTCGTCACCTTCCGCCGCGCGCCTCCGGTCTTCAAACTCGCGGAGACCGGACCGGTCGAAACGGCCATCGTCTGGAAGAACCTCATTGCCTTGATGCGCAACTCCATCACCTGGGTGGTTATCCTCGTGGTGATGACGGCCGGAATGGTGGGGATGGCGTTCTGGTCGGCGCGCTCGACGAGCGAACACGCGATGTACCTCGTGTTCGGAACGATGCTCCTCTTCATCGCCGGCGTCTTTCCACTTCTCGGGCCGAACATTTTCACGAACGATCTTCGCCTCGACATGCCGCGCCTGGAGGTGCTGAAAAGCTATCCGATCACCGGCGAGCGCCTCGTTGCCGCCGAGATCGCAGCGCCGCTGGTCGTAATCTCGATTCTGGAAATGATGTTCGCGTCCTCCGCATCACTTCTGATTGGATTCGGCGAGCGGGCATTGGCCGAGCATCCCAACCGCTGGCAGCAGATGGTCGCAACGCCTCAGTTCATCGTCACGGTCCTGCTGATGACGATTCCCATCTGCGCGATCCAGCTTTTGATCCGCAACGCCGTGCCGGTGCTTTTCCCCGGCTGGGCCGTTCGCAGCAAAGACGAACCGCGCGGCTTCGTCATGACCGGCCAGCGCCTGGTAACCTTTGCCGGCAACCTCCTCGTGCTCCTCGTCGCGCTGCTTCCCGCCGCGATCGTCTTCGCGCCATCGCTCTGGCTCGCCTACAAATTCTTTTCCGGCAACGCAGCATTCGTCGCCGTGGCCACGATGCCCGCGGTCGCCGTCCTCGCCGCCGAATTCTGGTTCGGCGTCAAAGCCCTCGGCGCCCAATTCGAGACCCTCGACGTCTCGAATGAGATGGACATCATGGTGACGTAGGCCTCAGACGCGGATTTCTTTCACATCGCCGCCGACGATCAGACGCGGCTCCGTCACCTTCTGAACGTCGTCCACGCTCACGCCGGGCGCTACTTCGATCAGCTTCAACCCCTCGTCCGTCACATCGATCACGCAATAGTCGGTGATGATGCGATCGACGCACTTCACACCGGTGAGTGGCAAGTCGCACGCGTTCAGAATCTTCTTTCCGCCCTTTTTCGTGACGTGCTCCATCGTCACGATGAGCCGCTTGGCGCTGGCGACGAGATCCATCGCGCCGCCCATCCCCTTCACCATCGAGCCGGGCACCATCCAATTGGCGATGTCGCCCTGCGCCGAAACCTGCATCGCGCCGAGGATCGAGAGATCGACCTTGCCGCCGCGAATCATCCCGAAGGAATCGGCGCTGGAGAAGAATGACGCGCCAGGCAACACGGTCACAGTCTGCTTGCCCGCGTTGATGAGATCGGGATCGACGGCTTCATCTGGCGGAAATGGCCCCAAGCCGAGGATGCCATTTTCGGATTGGAGAATAACGTCCATGCCAGAAGGGATGTTGTTAGCAACCAACGTGGGCATCCCGATGCCGAGGTTGACGTAGTAGCCATCGCGGAGCTCCTGCGCAGCACGTTTGACGATTTGATCTCTGTAGAGGGGCATTTGAGTCCTGTTGAGTCGAGTAGTGGATTAGTCGATTAGTGGATTGGTGGAGAATGGCTTACGACGCGGACGGTTCTCACTCGCCTTCAAAAGGCCATTGATCAGCCGGCCGACCTCGTCGCATTGCGATTGCACCGACTTGAGTTGTTCGGCGCTGATCAAGTCGACCCGGCACGAGATCGTCAGTTCCGTCTCGAGCTCGAGATGCGAGCCTCGGGCGTACCCAAGGAATTGCTGCCACTCACCTCGAGAGATGCGGCCATTCCCCTCTGCTATGTTCGCGGCGATCGATACAACTGCGCGGCGCATCTGAGACGAAAGACCATAGATTTCCCGCTTGGGGAACGTCTCTGTCAGACGATAAATGGACTGCGCCAGGGAGACCGCTTTCTGCCAAGCGATCAGGTCACGATAGTTTCCGGCCATATGACGACGGTGCTTCGGAGAGCAGATGCAGGCGAGCGCTGAAACGCCCGAGGTGTGGGAACGTGAAGTGTACACCAGCTCTTGCATACCTAATCTACTAATCCACTAATCTACTTCGTCACTGTTCGTTGCTCGATCCGCTTCACGCGCTTCGCTACGACGATGCGATGCACGAAGATGCCCGGCGTGTGGACACAGTCCGGATCGATTTCGCCCGGCTCCACCAACTCCTCAACTTCAGCGATGCAGATCCTCCCCGCCGTTGCCGCCATCGGATTGAAGTTGCGCGCCGTCTTTCGATACTGAAGATTGCCCAGCCGGTCCGCTTTCTGCGCAGCGACGAGCGAGAAATCGCCGACGATGCCACGCTCCATCACGTACATCCGTCCGTCGAATTCGCGCGTCTCTTTTCCCTCGGCCACGATCGTGCCGAAGCCGGCGGGCGTGAAGAAGGCGGGGATGCCGGCGCCGCCTGCGCGCATTCGTTCGGCCAGTGTTCCCTGCGGCGCGAACTCCACCTCCAGCTCGCCGGCGAGAAACTGCCGCTCGAACTCCGCGTTCTCGCCGACGTACGACGAGACCATTTTGCGGATCTGGCGGGTCTGCAGGAGAAGGCCGAGGCCCCAATCGTCGACGCCAGCGTTGTTGGAGACGCAGGTCAGTCCCTTCACGCCGCGTTTGACCAGCGCATTGATCAGATTCTCGGGGATGCCGCACAGCCCGAAGCCGCCGACGACCAGCGTCGAGCCATCAGCGACATCGCGAACCGCCTCGTCTGCCG
>DATAMS010000713.1:0-3644 GCA_036260495.1 Thermoanaerobaculia bacterium | reverse complement strand
CGTGCAAGGCGTTGATTCGAGCGCGTTCGCAGGAGTGCGGAGTGTGGCGGACATAGGTACTACCGTGGGGTTTACCGATGATGTGCTAGCGCAGGGCATGCCCGCAAAAGCGATTCACATCACCGAGTTGCGCGGGGCGATCGATATGGTCCGTGCCGCTGCCGGTCTTACGGCCGCGACATACACGAACAGCGTCGCGTCAGGTTCGATCATCAGGGCGGTCGATTTCTCGGAAATGCGCTCGGCAATCGATGCCACGCGCGCTCCCCTCGGGATGCCTCCGCTCGTTTTTACCGATCCATCTTTGCCCGGCGTCCCGATCCGTGTGCTGCAGGTGAACGAATTGCGAGACGCGGTGCGGTAACGGATTCGCCGTCGAGCCGGGGTTGGCGATAAGGATTCGTCCGTCACTGGCGAGATCGAAGTCTGATGCGTTGCGCCCGACGAGAAGCCTCGGCGTTCCTGCCGAAAACGCCGGCGCCGCCTTCACGTATGCGCTACCAAGGTTCCGTCGGAGCTTTGAGCCGCAAGGTTGATTTCTGACGTTCCGGAAGCGTTAGACTTGTTTCTTATGCCAGATGAGGGGCTGAAGGAGCGGCTAAGAAAGGGCGAGCTGATCGACCTGACTGAGGCCGAGGACAAGACAGTTCCTGCCGAATGGATCGCGGAACTGGCCTCAGGGAGCGATCGGTCGTATCCGGCAGCGCTGCGGCTTCGCGGCGTAACGATCACCGGTGATCTCGTTCTTCGGTTCGCTACCTTTACGCACGAAGTGATTCTGCGCAATTGCGAGTTGGCGGGGTTGCTCAACTGTCGTGGCACCCGCTTTCATCAATCCGTGCACTTCGACCATTGCAAGTTCTGGGAGGAGGCGGTCTTCGAGCGGGCCACGGTGGGCGGCACGCTCCTCATTTCCGGCAGCACGTTTGAGAAGCAACTGTCGCTCGAGGACGCGGTTGTCGATCACAACGTCTTTGGCATCGGCGTTTCGATCGAGGGCGATCTCCGTGCCTCGCGCGTCCGCACAGGCAAGACCTTCGCGTTTAGCAGTGGCATTCACGACGGAAAGGTCAATCGGACGGTGATTCGCGGCGAGACTCACCTTCCCGACGCGCAGGTAGGCGCGACCGCGGAGTTCTCAGGCGTCACATTCGGCGGGCGGGCGCGCTTCGTCCGGATGCGCGCGATCGGTGCGGCGATCTTCAATAGCGTCGTCGCAGGACCCGATCAGGCCGCGATCACGACGTTTGGCAGTCGCGTGGAGTTCTTCGGGGCCTCGTTCGGGACAAGCGAGTTTCGCGGAACTCGGATGGACGGCTTCGCCGATTTTGCGAATTGCTCGTTCGGATCCATAGCTTTGTTTAGTCCGATGCAGGAGTTTGTTGTGCGCTTTCAGGAGGATGCGCGCTTTACGCAGAGTCACGCCAGCGGGTGGTTCATCTTTCCGGGAGTGCAGTTCAGCAAGAGAGCCGATTTCAGTTACGTGCGGGCCTATGGTCTCGATTTCTCCTCGACGCGTATCGCGGATCAATGGCTTGGTGCGGTGTTCAGCGGAGCGACAGAGTTCACAGGGGCGAAGGTCGATGGCGCGCTCTTCTTTGCCGACGCGCAGTTCGAATCGACCGCAACGTTCAATTCGATGACCGTCGCGGGAGATGCTTTCTTCGACTCACGAAAGACTTCAGGAAGCGTCTGTTTCGCCGACGATGCAAAATTCATCGGGTCGTCCTTCGGCGGCCTACTGAACTTTCGCCACGCGCGGTTCAAGCGATCGGCATCGTTCGAAACGGTTCGTGTCAACTCCATTGCGAATTTTGTCGACGTACGCGCGCAAGAGCTCCGACTCTTTGGTGCGCACTTCAGCTCCGATGTCGAGCTCATGGAAGCGCAGGTGAAAACCGCGAACCTGTGGGGCATGCAATGTGGTCAGGATCTCAAGCTTTCCCGTGGAACGTTTGAGAATCTTGACCTTGCCCACGCGAAGGTTTCTGGCGTCCTGGAGCTACCCGCCGCGGACATCGAGGGCAGACTGCTGCTTAACGACACGGTGGTCGGTGCGGTCGATTCGTCCGTGACGAAGCCGCCAAAGAGAGTCGATCTTCGCCGCTTTTCCTTTACTTCATTCGAAGGCGGGTGGCGGCCGCTACTCGATCCCAGCGACCCTTTCGATCGAGACGCCTACCTCCGTATCGAAAGGCTGAGGCGCGCCCGAGGCGAGGACGTGGAGGCCAACGACGTCTACTTCGCGATGCGTCAGCGGGCCACGCGGCAGATGCGCGATCAGCGTGAGTGGCTGCGCTGGCTGTTCAACCGTGTGCAATCGGCGTTGTTCGGCTATGGCGCGAAGCCGGGACGACTGCTGGCGATTGCGCTCGTCACTATCCTCATCGGAGCTTTTCTTTTCGCCGGTCAGGATGCGCTGGTCAAGAAGGATTCGCCCAAGGAGACGGCGAGTGCGGTCGATGCGTTTATTGTGAGCGCAAAGCTCTTCGTGCCGACGCCAGACCTTGCGCCATTTCAGAAGTTCGAGCCGGCCTCGCAATGGGCGCACATTCCTTTTACCCACTACCTCTTTCTTCCCTCGCTCTACGCCCTCCTTCACCGCTTTCTCGGAGCGATCATCGTGCCGGTCGGAGTCCTCTTTCTCGCCGGATTCTTCCTCCGGCGGTAAGTCTTAACGAGCCTCGCGTCGTTCACCGAAATTAGGTTGATGGGTCGGAGACGCCATGCAAAATCAGAGAACCTCGGACGGTGTGCGAGGCAGGCCCGTTTTGAATCACGATTCCGCTGCGCATCGAGGCATCTCCCGCGCGGCGTACGCTGTCAGCGCAGGCTCAGAGCGCCGCAATGTGACACTCGCGGATTTGAAAGAGATTTCTTTCTGATTGAGCACCTACCCACTCAAAACCAATACGGCCGCACTTCTTCGAACAGGCGATCTGCGGATCGTGAGCAAGGGTCACGAACCGCCAATTACTCCGGCGCCACACCCTCCGGCCGGCGACGCAGAGTGGGCACTGGTCCGCCGATGAACCACAGTGCGAGGAGGCGGCGCTGACGCGGTGAGTTGTTCGGTCCCGAGCCGTGCGCGAGGTGCGGATGGAAGATCACTGCGTCACCTGGATCGAGCGGGATGAGCGTTCGGCGGCTCTCGTCGAACACGCCCGCTGTCGTCTGCGACGTGTCGTAATCGAATCTCACGATGCCGCTGACATGGGTGCCGGAGAGGACCTCGAATCCGCCGTTCTCCTCGTCCGCGCGATCGAGGGCGATCACCAGATTCGCTCCGCCGTGGTTCGCGATCGCGTCACGCTGCTGCCAGGCGACGAACGCCACGTCCTGGTGCCAGGGAAAGCCGGTCCCAACCCTCGGCGCCTTCAGGTTGATCTGATCGACGATCCAGCGCGGCGAAGTCACACCGACGAACTCCATGAGCTTGAGCACGCGCCGGTCGTTGCGCAGCAGAGCCAATTCCTCGCTGGCGGACGACGCAAACGTGATCTTCCGCAGCGCCCCCGGCGCGATCGCCCTCTCCCCTCGGCGACCGTTCGCCGTCTGCACCTGATAGCGCGCGCCGTCGATCTCGGCGTCCGCAGTGAGCTGCGCCCCCTTCCGCGCCAGATCGTCGCTCGCCCGGCGCATCG
>DATAMS010000709.1:0-2737 GCA_036260495.1 Thermoanaerobaculia bacterium | reverse complement strand
AGCGGCCGCGGAATCTTCTACATGCGTACGTTCATGGACCAGATCCGTTATTCGTTTCAGGACGGCGGCGGAACGTCGCTGATCATGACCAAGAACCTCGCCAAAGGAACCGGTATCGCTGCCGGAAAAGCCTGATATCTTCCGCGTCCGGCGATTTTGGGCCGCGAACGCAAACAAAGGAGAATGACATGAAAGCCACCACTCGCGACGTAAACGGAATCGAGATCATCAAGCTCGATGGCAAAATCACGATCGGCGCGGGCGACCAGCAGCTTCGCGACGTCATCGCCAATGCCGTTGCCAACGGCAAGAACAAGATCCTGCTCGATCTTTCCGGTGTAACGACGATCGATTCATCAGGCATCGGCGAGCTGGTCGGCTCGTACACGACCGCGACGAATCGCGGCGGCAAGCTCAAGCTGCTCCATCTGCCCGCCAAATTGAACGAGCTGCTGCACGTCACGCAGCTCATCACCGTCTTCGAGGTCTACGAAAACGAAGACGAAGCCGTCAAGAGTTTCTGATTCGGGGTGTGGGGAGTGGGGAGTAGGGAGTGGTAGCCAGGACGTGGCGCCTACTTCCCACTCACCGCATCCCACACTCCCTCCCACACCCCACCCCTAACTCCCCCCAGACCCCAACCTACGTCCCCGGCTTGCGTCGGGTCGTTGGCTGCGGAATCGGCGCACCTTCCATCAGCGGCTGGCGCGCTGAGGACATCCAGCGCATCGGAAGTGCATTCGTCGTCACGGTCTCATTTCCCTCGACCCATTTCGGGAAGATCTCCGCGGCGAGTTGTTTGTCATGCACCGCTTTTTCGGGGATGTCGATCAGCTTGATGAAGGGACGCGGATCGCCGAGGAAGTTGATGCGAAGCTGGAGTTTGTTCGGCCGCGGCGTCCAGGGCGACTGAAACGACACCGCGACGTTGACGTGCGCTCCGCCCGCGAACGAGCGCCGCGATCCTGACGGAATCGAGATCAGGCGCGGAAGAAACTCTTCGCCCGGAATCTCCGAGCCGATGTCGATCGTCACGGTCCGCGTGTCCGGATCGTAGTTGGCGAGCGGATTGAGATCGGCAATGAGGATCGGCTCGGCCCGCTGGTTCGTGACGTCGTATTTGAGGGCCAGAGTCATGCCCTGCCTCATCTCGTCGCCGTAGATCTCGGCATCGACGCGGACGTCGTTCTCCGTGCCGACCATGCGCCGTGGCTCCTTCATGTCGATGTTGCCGGGTGTCTCAGACGGTGCGGGGGGCGACGTCGAGGTGCAAGCCGCGGCAAGGAGTGCCAGCGCGCAGAGAAATCGTTTCATCAGCTCACCTCCGCAGGTAAATTACTACTGATCGTTTGCAGAAGTGGAAAACAAACGCAGAAATGAAAAGGGCCTCCCGCGCGGGAGGCCCAATGGTTCAACAGGACTGATCGATCAGAGGCCGCGTTTCTTCGCGCGGATGTTGCGCCGGCTGCCTTTCGGCTTGCCGCCGCCGCCACCGTAGGCTCCGCCGCCGCCACCACCGCCGTAGCCACCACCACCGCCACCGCCGTAGCCGCCGCCACCACCGCCGCCGTAACCGCCACCACCACCGCCGCCACCGGAGTAGCCGCCACCGCCACCGCCGCGGCCAGCACCACCGCCGCCGAACGAACGGCCGCCGCCACCGCCGCCAGCACGAGGCGGGCGATCCTCGGCAGCATTCACGCGAAGCGCGCGGCCACCAAGGTCATGTCCATTAAATTTTTCAATCGCCTTCGCCGCATCCTCATCGGATTCGAACTCGACGAACGCAAACCCGCGGGGGCGGCCCGACTCGCGATCGGTCGGAAGAAATACGTCACGTACCGTTCCGACCTGCGCAAACAACGCTTCGACCTCGTCGCGCGTCGTGTTGAAGTCGAGATTCCCTACGAAAACCTTGGAAGCCATCAACATCTCCTCTTCTGCGGCTCGTGCCTGCCATCGATGGCTTCCGGCTTTCCGCGCGGCGGAAGTGTATCGCGTTGCACGAACTGTGCGTGGGAAAACTCGGATCTGCCGCCCGCGGGCTCACTCAGAAGCGCCCCGGCGCGGCCGCTTCGGCGGTGGCGGCGCGCGGCGAATTCGACCAATGCACCGGTAGAGAATTCAGATCGACTGTCGATACGCTGTCTACCCACTGATCGAAAAGATCGTTCGGCAGCGGCACGATGGCAGCGTGCGACTGCTGCTCGATCAGCTTCGCGAACGGCCTCAGATCGCGCAGTACGTTGACCGTGATCTGCACATATCGCGGCACCGAAGCATACGGCGACCGCGAGTTTCCCTGGACGACCTGAATCATCGCGCCGGTGTGCAGCACGCGCTTCTGGCCGGGGGCGATCGTCACCAGATGCGGCATGGCCTTTCCCTCCGGAATCTCGGCGCCGATCGACATCGTGATCGTCTGCGTCTCTGCATCGAACGATGAGTCAACCACCCTGTCCGCAACGGCGATCGGCTCCGAGGTCAGATTCTCGATCTGATAGGTGACGCTGATCGGTGATGAGGATGAGACCGTGTCCTGGCCGAGCTGGGCGTCGACGCGAATGTCGTCGGCGCGTCCTAGTGCCCGGCGCGGGTCCTTGAAATCGACCCCTGCGGCATTCGCCTCGGCGGCGGTGAGAACGACGACTACAACTGCCAGAACTACCGAACGACTTGAAGATTTCATCGCACACCTCCCCAAAATAAGGAGGTGACTCAGTCAATCTTCAACACT
>DATAMS010000706.1:0-13743 GCA_036260495.1 Thermoanaerobaculia bacterium | reverse complement strand
TTCATCTTTGCAGCAAGCGTGCGGACTGAAATCCCCAATTTTTCCGCGACGTCCGCGCGCGAATCGCTCCGCTCCAGCGCCTCGGCGATCTTCAGCCGCTCGATGAGGCGCACCGTCCGCGCGCTCGCTTCCTCCAACGTTCCTGAAAGATCGAGCGCATCGCGGAGCGCGTCGGTCGAGGCGTCTTCGATGTGAAGATCGCGCCGCTCGATCACGCCGCCGTCGCAGAGGATGGCTGCCCGTTCGATGCAATTCTCCAACTCCCGGATGTTGCCCGGCCAGTCGTACGCGCGCAACGCCTCGGCTGCATCGGCGGCGATCCGCAACGACGGTTTCTTCAGTTCGCGCGCGAACTTCTGCAGGAAAAAATCAGCGAGGCCGTCGATGTCCTCGCGCCGCGCGCGCAACGGAGGAACCGTCACCGGAAAGACGTTGATGCGAAAGAAGAGGTCTTCGCGAAAACGGCCTTCTTTCACTTCGCCCGCGAGTGGGCGATTCGTCGCGCAGATAATGCGCACGTCGACTTCGAGCGTGCTCGTGCCTCCGATGCGGTCGAAGCGCCGCTCCTGAATCACGCGAAGAATCTTTGACTGCACGCCCAGTCCGAGCTCGCCGATCTCGTCGAGGAAAATCGTTCCGCTGTCGGCCAGCTCGAACTTGCCGAGTTGCCGGCCGGTAGCACCGGTGAACGAACCTTTCTCGTGTCCGAAAAGCTCGTTCTCGATGAGCGTCTCCGGAATGGCCGCGCAGTTGATGGCGACGAACGGACGGTCGCGCCGCGGCGAGAGCTGATGAATGGCGCGAGCGAAAAGCTCCTTCCCCGTTCCCGACTCTCCTTGCAGCAACACGGTCGAATCGGTCGGCGCCACGCGCTGGATGGCGTTCGACACTTCGACCATGCGCGCCGACTCACCGACGATCGCCGGCAAACGGTAGCGCTGCCGGAACTCGTCCTTCAGCAGAATGTTCTCGTAGCGCAGCTCGCGGTTCTCGCGGCAGCGGCGCAAGAGGAGCAGCAGATGATCGGCGTCGACCGGCTTCTGCACGAAATCGTACGCGCCGAGCTTCATCGCCTCGACCGCGTTCTCGATCGTGGCAAACGCCGTCATCACGATCACCGGACAATCGGGATCGCTCTCTTTGACTTGTCGCAGAACCGCAATCCCGTCCGCCCCTGGCATACGCAGATCGGTGAGCACCGCAAAGTAGCGATTACCGGCCGCCAGTTTGCGCACGGCCTCCTTCCCATCGAGCGCCACATCCGCCTCCAGCCCCTCGGCCTCAACGGTCTCGCGCAACATCAGCGCAAGCGATTCCTTATCTTCAACGATGAGCAGGCGCTTCATGGGAGATCTGGTTTCATCACAGCCCGAACCACGCTTTAACTCGCGACACGATCGTGGTCTCTTCCTCTTCCGCCTCGCTACGAATGGCGTCGAGGTGGCCGCGGCGGTGGACGACTTTGGCGGTGATGGCGTTTGCGAGCTCGGGATGGCCGTGAAGGATGGGCTGGAGCGAGTCTTTTCCGATCTCCAGCGCGGTCACGTCGTTGAGGGCGACGACGTCGGCGGTTCGGGTCTCGCCGGTCAGGAGGGCCATCTCGCCGAAGACCGTGCCGCTGCCGAGTTGCGCGACCTCGTGCCATCCCTCGGGTGAATCGTCGGGAAGGCGCACGCTGGCGGTGCCGGCGTGGACGACGAACATCGAGTCGCCGGCGGCACCGTGGCGGAGAATCGTCTCACCCTTCGAATAGAAGTGGATGCGCGTGGCCGCGGCGATGGTTGCGCGCGCCTCCTCGGAAAGCGGCGAAAGGACATCGACCTCGCTCAGGCGGGCGCGAACATCCTCGGCGCTGATGGCGTGTTGAACGTCAGGCGGCGTGTACTGTTGGTAAGCGCGGATCGGCGTAGCGAACGCGATCTTGTTTCGTTGCAGCGCGTACCAGACCGCCTTGCGAATGTCGGCATCGATGCGGTCGCGCTCCGAGTAATCGCGGGTGTGGTACTTGATCTCGTAGATGACCGCGGAATCGGCGAACGAAGCGACGCGCGCGAAACAGGGCAGATCGCGGGCCACACCGTCGACGTGTGCCGCAGCCTGGCTGAGGATTCCGATCACGGTTGCCGGCGGAATGTTGTAGTCGACGCTGAGCGGCAGCACGCGCGCGGTCAGACGGCTGCGCGGAAACACCTCGAGCCGTTCGCGCGCGATGACCGAGTTCGGCAGGACGATCATCTGATTGTTGAAACCGCGCATCCGCGTCGCGCGCCAGCTCACGCTCTCGACCACGCCAACGTATTCGCCGGAGTGGAGAACGTCGCCGACATTGAAGGCCCCCTCCATGTGCATGGCGATGCCGCCGAAAAGATTGCCGAGAGTGTCCTGGAGAGCCAGACCGATGACGGCGGCGAGGACCGCGCCGGTCGTGAGTGCGGTCTTCACGTCGTAATCGAAAAAAGTCTTGAGCGCGCTGGCAAAGAGAAGGAGGTAGACCACGATGGAGACGATCTGCCGCAGGAGTTGCGGCGCGACCACATCGCGACGGCGGCGCATGAGCAGATCGAAGACGACGGCGTCAACGAGACGGACCACGAAGATGATCAGAGCGGCCAGCCAAAGAAAGCGGGATCCTTCGAGAATGACAGGCCGCAGATCGAGTTTGTTGACCACGATCGGCTTGTTGCGGAGATAGACGAGCCGGTTGAGTGCTAAGAACGCGACACTGACGATCAACGGACCAGTCGAGCGCCACAGATCGAGCCGGCGGTCGGATTTGATGTTCACTCCGCCTGCCCGTCCTTGCGTCCCGCGATCCGCATGATGTCCTTGATTCCGACGAGCAAGTGGGCCACGCCGAAACCGGAGATGAACCCGCGCACGAATGGGTTCGCCGAAAGCAGAACGAGCGCCGGCGTCGCGTGCAGAAGCGAGTTCATGCTCCAGACGCGCGTCCACGGCACGATGATGAAAAAGAGCCCTGCCTCGAGACAGTAGAGGGCAAAGAAGAGGGGAACGGACATCGGGGGGATTGTAGCGGAAGGTTCGCGCGGGGCGCCCCCGGATCAACTCCCGTCACATCGACGGATGGAGAGCGGCGGCATAGGCCGCCGCTCTCCGAAGACGTCAATTTTTTCTGGGATGGCCGCCGTCGGATTTCGACTCATGCGATCCGGTGTCATGAGACTGTTCGGTGTGAGACGGCGGCGGCGATGAATGCTCGGTATGCGTCGGCGGCGGAGACGACGAGCGCTCCGTGCTGCGGCCGGAATCATGCGAGCTCTGACCGCTGTTCGAGGCCGGCTCCGAGGAATGCACCGGTCTCTCGTGCTTCGGCGCATCGTTCGAAGGCGAGTCTCCGTGCGAGATGCGCGCGCCGCCGATGCCGTCGATGATGCGGCGTGGCACGTCGCGGCTGCTCGTACCGGCTGCGGGGGGTGGCGCCGACGGTCCGCTGCTGTTCTCATGGCGGCCGACCGCGCGCCCTCTCCAGTTATCGGATGGCGGCGCCGGCGTTACGGTTGGTACCGGTTGGTTCGACGGCGGCGCATCGTGACGAAGGCCGCTGTCGTTGCCGTTCGCTCGCCCTTTGTCGATCGCGCCGTGATCGCCGGGCGCCTCGCGCTTGTTCGTGCCGGCCGCAGGACTTTGTGACGCGTCGCCGTGATGCAGGCCGCCATCGGCCGCACGACCGCGGCGCCAATCGTTGTTGCTGCTTCCCGAGGTTGACGGCGTCGCTGTCGCTCCGTTCGGGCTGCGCAGACCGCCGTTGGGAACGTCGTCGCGTCCGCCGGCGACACGTCCGTCATGAATGATGCCCGGTGTAATTCCGGAGCGCGGCACATTGCCGTCGGCGCCTTTATTGACCTGTCCCTCGAGAGTGCCGGATGTCCCCGGTGTCGGGACGCCCGAGGGCGCGCCGGTTTGGCCGCCGGTCAAGCCGCTGGAGACGGTCCCACCAACGGGTTGCGCACGAACGACGCGCTCACGGATCTCGTTGGGAAGCTTCGGGTCACGGCGGAAGAACGGGGTCATATCCGTCGCGGAGCCAGCACTCCCCGCACCCGATCCACCACCGCCGTGGACTCCGTGTTTGAAGACGTTGCCGATGGCGGTGTTCGGATCGCGCATGTCGTTTCGAGAAAACCGCGCCGGCGAGTTCGTGACCAGACCGCTGTTGCCGTCGCGGCGCAGACGCTCGCGGGCGATGTCGGCTGCGAGCGACGCCTGATCGATATGGCGATGCATCAGCGTTTCCGGCGTCACGAACGTCCAGGGCTTCAGGTCGATCTCTCCGGGACGGACGCGCCCATGGAAGCCGCCGCCGATCTCGAATCCGGCGCGCGAGTATGGGCGATAGGCCCAGTCGTAGTACGGCCGGTAGCAGTCGTACCAGCCCATCGGCGCCCAGCCGATGAGCGTCTCGCTATACATCCAATAGACCCACGCCGGAGCATACGCGGCGCCGGGCAACCACACCCACCCGTACGCCGGCTCGTAGGCCCAGCGGCCGTAGTGGTACGGAACCCATCCCCATGGATCGTACGAGACCCACACGAGCACGCCGCCCGGGCTGTGACGCCAATAGCCGTTGTAGTACGGACGCCAATCGGCCGCAACATGCGGACGCCAGCACCAGCCGCCGTAATTCGCAGCGAAGACCCACGCGCCGCTCGATCCGAGATCGGCTTCTGAGTAGGCCAGGGATCGATCGAGGTAACGGCTGCTGGCGGTGTTGTTCCGAATAGCGCGCTGCAGGAACCAGCGCTCGAATTCGTCGGCGGTGTCGTGCGACCCGAGGAGGTCGTACATTCCTTCGCCGTCGACGTGGGCAACTTCACCTTGCCGCACGCGCGTCGTGCGAGACGGCGTGCGCACTTCCATCGTGCCGTCGAACACCGTCACGCGGTCCTGGCTCTTCGGATCCGCTTCGACGGCATAGATCGCTGGCTCGCTGGCGGCGTAGCTGGCGTTTGGCGTGTCGAGACGCAACAAGTCGCGCGTCTCTTCATCGCGCTGGATGGCGATGTGACCGGAGCGGAGCTCGACGATCGTTTGATCGGAGTCGCCGTCGTACGAATCGAGAATCGATTTGAAAACGACTGTGGTGGAGCGGTCGAGGGCGATGATGTTGCCATCGGCCATGCGGATCTCGACGCGCCCGCGGCGGCTGGTCGTGACCTCGTCGCCGGGAAAGACCGGCATATTGACCACCGCATCGACTTCCCGGCCATCCTCGGCCTGTTTAATGACGGTTCCACCATCGTCATAGGTGATGTATGAGTGGCTGCGGTCTCGCGCATACGACGGAATCGTGACGATCGCTGCGAAAAAAAGGAGAAGGAGAGTGGACTTGCGCATTGCGTTTTCCTCTTTGACCTGAACCGCTCCGCTGCGGTCGGCATGCCACGCAACGATTGCCGATCTGTTCCTGTTTTCAGCGACTTACCGGAGTTCGGGCGGGTGCATCAGATGCCCGCCTCCCCGATCGAGGACAGCGCCGTCACCGATCGGTTACGCTCCGTGAGCAAGCCGCTGCGCGAGGATATCGGGCAGACCCGCGCGAAGGATCGACGCCTGCGTTTTGGCGACATCGTAGGCAACGCGGAAGAACTGGACCGTGAGCCGTTTCGAATCGAAGATCACGAACGATGAATCGGGATTGCGGTCGCGCGGCTGACCGACGGAGCCGGGATTGATCAGGTAGCGATGATCGCGGTCGAGGCGCACGACGACGTCGCCGCGAATGGCAACGCCCTGTACTCGATGCATGCGGTCGATCGAGAAGATCACCGGCAGATGCGTGTGGCCGTAAAGGATGAACGGCGCGATGCTCTCCGCGAAGATGTCGCGGGCGTGGCCTTCGTGAAAGACGTATTCGTCTTCATTGTGCGGAGCGCCGTGGCAGATCATCACGCCGTCCTGCTCGAGCGGCCCGAGGGGCAGCTTCACGAGGAAGTGGCGGTTGCGTGCGGAGAGATGATCGCGCGTCCAAAGTGCCGCGGTCTTGGCGACGGCATTGAAGCCTTCACCCTGATCGAGTCCGGCAGCGACGCGGTCATGATTGCCGCGGATGTAGAGCTTCGGAATCTTCATCGTCCGCATCGTGTCGAGCACCTGATTGGGCTGCGCGCCGTAGCCGACGAAGTCGCCAAGGCAGATCACGCGATCGAACTTCTTCCGGCGAACGCGGTTCATCACCACGCGCAACGCCTCCGCGTTCGAATGCAGATCGCTGACGACGAGCGCTCTCATGAACGAGCGCCTCCCGAAGGCGGACGGCGTCCGGGATCGAGAAAGCCTTTCGGCAATTCGAGCAGGAGGCGTTCGACGATCTCGTTCGTCGTTTCCTCTTCGCGGACTTCGATCGTGATGTCGGACATGCGGTAGTAGCGGATGCGGTTGTTGTACAGCTCGTGCGCAGCAGCGTCGTCGCGAAAAAGCGGGCGCTCGCCTGCTTTGTCACCGATACGGCTACGCAAGAGCGAATACGGTGCCGAAAGGTACACCGAAAGCCCCTCGGTCTGGATGAACTGAATATTCTCGTCGAACGTGAACGTCCCGCCGCCGGTGGCGATGACAGCGCGTTCGAGGTGGCGCGTCGAGCGCAGAACCTCGCGCTCCCGCTTGCGGAAATACGGTTCGCCGTGTTGCGCGAAGAGGTCTTTGATCGATGTTTGCTCGGCCGATTCGATGAGCTCATCGAGATCGAAAAACGGAGCGCCGAGGCGCGCCGCCAGCTCCCGGCCGGCCGTAGTCTTGCCGGCGCCCATGAATCCGACGACGAAGATTTTCATGTGGAGGCAGTGGATTAGTGGACTAGTAGATTAGTGGATTCGGTGACTCGTCGCTTCGTGATGGTGGATCGGGACCCGCGATGCCAACTCGTCCTAATCGACTAATCGACTAATCTACTAGCGGCTAATCACCCTTCCCCCACTCAAACTCTTCCATGAACCTGGTGGAGAAGTCGCCGCGGATGAAGCGCTCGTTGTTGACGATGGCGCGGTGAAGAGGGATCGAGGTCTTCACGCCTTCGATGATGAATTGCTCGAGTGCCCGCCGGCCGCGTGCCAGCGCTTCGGAGCGATCCTTGCCTCGCACGACCAGCTTGGCGATCAGCGAGTCGTAGTGCGGAGGGATGACGTAGTCGCGATACGCGGCCGTGTCGACGCGAACGCCCGGGCCGCCCGGAATGTGAAACTCGCGAATCTTTCCTGGGTTCGGCGCGAACGTCACGGGATCTTCGGCGTTGATGCGAAACTCGATGGCGTGACCGCGCAGACGGAATTCGTGCTCCGGCACGGTCAGCGGCAGACCGGACGCAACGCGGATTTGTTCTTTCACCAGATCCATGCCGGTGACTTCTTCGGTGACGGCATGCTCGACCTGGATGCGCGTGTTCATCTCCATGAAATAGAACTCGCCATCCTGAAAAAGGAACTCGATCGTGCCGGCGTTCACGTAGTCGACGGCCTTGCACAACTTGATCGCGGCCTCGCCCATCGCTTGCCGCAGTTCCTGAGTGAGAACCGGCGACGGCGACTCCTCGAGCAGCTTCTGATGCCGGCGCTGGATCGAGCACTCGCGCTCGCCGAGGTGAACGACGCGGCCGTGCGTGTCGCCGAAAACCTGAATCTCGATGTGGCGCGGATGCTCGAGATACTTTTCGATGTAGACGTCCGCGGAGCCGAATGCGCGCTCAGCTTCATTGCGTGCCGTGTCGAACGCGCTCTGCAGACCCGTCTCGTCGTTGCAGATGCGCATGCCGCGTCCGCCGCCGCCAGCCGAGGCTTTGAGGATGACGGGGAATCCGATGGTCAGCGCTACATCGCGCGCTTCTTCGAACGTGCGAACAGGGCCATCGCTGCCCGGCAGGATGGGAACGCCGGCCTTCTTCGCGGTGTCGCGGGCAACCGCTTTGTTTCCCATCAGCCGGATCGACTCAGGCGTCGGGCCGATGAACGTGAGACCGCACTCGCCGGCGATCTCCGCGAAGTGCGCGTTCTCCGCGAGGAAGCCGTAGCCGGGATGAATGGCATCGGCACCGGTGATCTCGGCAGCAGCGATGATCGAGGAGATGTTGAGGTAACTCTGGCGCGACGCCGCCGGTCCGATGCAGACATCGTCGTCGGCATAGCGGACGTGGAGCGCATCACGGTCGGCTTCCGAATGCACGGCCACGGTCTTGAGGCCCATCTCCTTGCACGCAAGGATGACGCGCAGCGCGATCTCGCCGCGGTTGGCGATCAGGACTTTCGAGATTGTCGGCATAACGTCAGGAGGAGAGCTTCACCGCGAAGAGTTTTTCGCCGTATTCGATCGGCTGGCCGTTCTGCGGATAGATCGTGGCGATGACGCCGTCGACGTCCGACTCGATCTCGTTCATCAGCTTCATCGCCTCGATGATGCAGAGAACCTGCCCCTTTGAGATGCGGTCGCCAACGTTGACGAACGGCTCCGCTTCGGGATTGGCCGAGCGATAGAACGTGCCGACGATCGGTGACGTGATGATGTGCAGCCCCGCTTCGGCGGCTTCTTCTTCCGCTTTCGCGGTGGCCGCTTTTTCGGCGGCCGTTGGCGGCGCAGGAGCGGCGGGCGCCGGCGCGGGCGGCGCGGCGTGCGTGCTCGTTCGTTCGCCGTACGAGTGGATGACCTGCGGCTGTGCGGCGGCGGTGCCGTCGATGCGCACTTTCAGACCGGCTTGTTCGATCTCAACGCCGCCGATGCCGCGGTCCGCAACTTTGTCGATCAGTTCGAGAATCTCTTTGAAATTCAAAATTCAATCCCTCAGACCAGCTCATCGCGAAGTGCGTATTTCGCCTTCGCCAGCTCGTGCCGCGCACGGCCATAGTTTCCGTCCGGCTGCATCACGAGCAGCAGAAAGTACTCCGGGGTGACCGCCGAGAGCAAGGTAATGTACTTTTCGGTGAATAGGGAGAACTGCAAAACATCGCCGGTATGCAGGTCGGTGTTCGACAAGCGGACCGATTTGATGAAGCCGCCGAATTCCGCGCCCATGACGTCGAGAGCGACGGATTCGGACGTGATCGACTCGATGGCGATGCCGTCGAGAGCGATGAGGCTGACCGCCAGCGTCCCCTCGACATGATCGCGAATCGCTTCGAGCGTGTCCCGAAAAATGCCGCTACGCACGCCCTTCCTCCCGCCGGCCGACTTTCGCCAGCCATTGTTCGAGAGCCCTCACTTTCGGAGAACCGGCAACCGGCTCATGCGTCTCTTCTTCGATTGGTTCGTGCTCTTCGTGAACGGCAGCGATTGGAGTTTCTGAATCGGTGAGCGCTTCGAGCTTTGCGCGGACTTCGTGATCGTCGGGATTGCGCTGCAACACGTGCTCGTAGATCTTGCGCGCGTCATCGATCAGGCCCTGGCGCACGTAGAGATCGGCCATCGTCGTGGTTTCGGTGACGTCAGCATCCGCGTCTGCCGCAAGCGCCGGCTCCGGCTCGGCAGGGGCAAAGACTTCGGCGGCCGGCTCGCTCTCCGTGAACGCCTCCGTCTGCGTTTCGGACCAGGGGTCGGATTCCGCCGCCTCGACCGGCATCTCCTCGACGTGCATTCCCTCGGGCTGTTCGACTTCGAGTGCAGCCGCGGTGTAGCCGCCTGCTGGATCTTCGAACGGACTGACCGCGTGCCGCGCAGCCATCGGTTCGTCATCGCCGGTGTCGAACGGCGTCTCGACCGTGTAGTGATAGGGCTCCGCCGGCGCGGCCTCGGGCGTCTCAGCCTCGCTCGCGTGAACTGTTGGAGTGGACACCGGCTCTTCTTCCCACGACGCACCGACGAGCTCCTCGGTGTGCTCCGGCTCCGGTTCCGACTCTGCGAATGGCGACGAAGATTCTGCGGTGGCGAAGGGCGACTGCGGTGGGAGATCGGGCTCTGGTTCGGGAGCAATCTGTTCCGGCGACACCGGCAGCGATCCCTGAATCTCGCGATCGAGATCCGCGATCTTCGCTTCGAGCTCCTCCGAAGGCATCAGCGCATTCACAAGTTTGTATTTCTTGATCGCTTCGACCTTCTCGCCGAGGACCAGGTAGGCATCAGCCAGTAAACGGGCGGCGACGACATTCCCTGGATCGACCTGCATCGCCGTCGTCAACGCCTCGACCGCCTCGGCGTTCTTGTTCTGCTCGCGCAGTACGCGCCCGAGGCTGACCCAGGCGGAGAGGTAGGACGTGTGAACGTGGAGGCCGTTGCGAAGCACCTGCTCGGCTTCCGTAAGCTTGCCGTGACGGCGCAGCTCTTCCGCGAGCTGGAAAAAGAGCCTGCTCTTCGGATCGGTCTTGAGCCGGAATTGCAGCTCTTCGAGTTTGGCGTTGATGCCGGGTTGAGCCATGTGCTGGATTTCGAATTCTGCTCAACAACAGTGAGCGGCGCAACCTCGGCCGCAGAAACGAACCGCCCCAACGAAGGGGCGGTTCGGGTAATCGATATCTGGGCGTACTACTGCGATGAGCCGCTGAGCTGCAGGATCTTCGGCGAGTTCGCGGCATTGCTGTTAATCGTAACGGTGCATTGGGCACTCGACGGAGCCGTAGTCCCTGTGTAGTGCGCGGTAATCGGCGCACTATCGCACGTACTAAGCGTCTGAGGCGTGGCCGGCGCGGTCACCGATATCTGGCCGGGACCATTGCCGCATCCTGCGCCCGATGTAGTTACGCTGGTGATATTCAGCGGCCCGCCGCCGGTATCAAAGATCGTCACGGTCTGGGGCGGCGGACTCGCAACCGTCGTCGGAACGACCGGGGGACCGGCGCTACCGGGTGTAATTGTGGCTATGAACGGCGTAAAGCTGGTAGGACTCAGCGTCAGGATCGGGTTGGCGGCTGGAGCAACGAGGAGACCCTTCGTCAGAGTATTGCTGCATCCCGTCGTTAGACTTGTATAGGTCACGTCGAGCGCGGTCGCCTGTTGCGCGGTAACCCCTGGGGCGCAGGTTTGTGTTGCGAGAGTAATGGTGGTTGGCACGACGACGAGAAACGTGGTCGTACCGTCACCGTTGTCCGTCTGCGATGTGATGCTGACATCAGTGTTGGCCGGAGATCCCAGGCTGATCCTGGGGAACCCGGTGGCATTGGCAACTCTGATCGACGCGTTCCCGCCCGCGACAACCGAGCTGGGCGAGACGCCGACAACTACCGGCTTAAGGATTCGATAAACCCAGTTCAAACCTGTCGCCGAATCTCCATTGTTGACGTTCGTGACCACGACTGGCCCCGTTGAGTCGGAACAGCCCGTCAGCGCGATCGCGCCGGAGATTGCGGTGATCTCGGACCCCGACACCTTGGTGACCGAGGCCGCGATACCGTCGAGGAAGACAGTCACCGGGTCGTCGAAGCCGGTTCCATCGATGATGAACTTCGTGCCACCGGTGAACGGTCCCTGGTTCGGGGTGATGGCGGTGATCTGCATCTTGTTCACGTAGCGGAACGCCGCCGGTGCCGTGACCGACTTACCTGAGTTCACGTTGAGAATGCGGAGGTCGACTGGTCCTGTCTTCGGTCCAGACCCGTCTGGATTGGTATCGCGAGCGGCCGGCGACAGGACGTCGATCTCGTGGAAGGTCACACCAAGAACCTGTGCCGCGGCCGAATTAAAGAAGACCTGGACGGGCAATTCGAAGGCGTCGCCGATGATGGCAATGCGCGTTCCGCCATCGATCGGACCCGATGTCGGAGAGAGTGCGCGGAAGACCGGCGTCAGAACGGGAGCGGTGTACGTGAACGCAGCCGCTTTGGTCACGCGCTGTTCAGTGGGCGCACCCGCTTCCACGATGACCGTAATGCCGACGATGAGCTGCTGGCTCACACCGAGGTCGAACGCGGGCGTCGTGACGGTGATCGAGGTCGGTGTGACGCTGGTGACGAACCCTTCTTTCGCGGCCTGACCGCTACCTGGATCGAAGAGGACGCGTACCGGCGGACGGAAGTTCGTGCCTGTGATGGTCACCGTCTGATTCCCGGTCGGCAGTCCTGTTGCCGGCGTAATGGCGGTGATCGTCGGTGTCGTCGGCGTCGGAATGGGAGGAATGACCGCGTCCTGGAACGTGATCGTGATGCTCTTGGTCACGTTGTTGACGGTGGCATTCACGACGACCGGACCGGCAACGCTTGCCGTGACTGTCGCTTTGGCAACGCCTGCCGTAGTCGTGCGGATCAGCGTCGTCGGATTGTCCGTCGTGTCGGTGAAATTAGCGTTGGCACTCGTGGTCGAGAATTCGACCGCCGTTCCGTTCGGCACAGGTGCATTGTTCTGCGTCACCGTCGCTGTGATCGTCGAGATCGATCCGGTCGTTGCCGGGTTCGTCGATGCCACAAGCGTGATGGTGGCGCCGACGGGCGGCTGCGTTGCGCCGCTGCCTGTGCCTGTGCCGGTCGTGCCGGTGAGCGGAGGCGGCGCGGTTGGTGACTCGCCTTTGCATCCCGCGAAGAGCGCCAGTAGCGCTGCAAGCGCCAGGAAGATGAATTGCTGTTTTGTCTGTTTCATGGTCTACCCCCGTCAACTCCTCACACACCCATAGGGCCCGGCCTTGAAAGGCCGGCGCGGTAACTAGCCGCAGCCGCCGCAGTTGTAGCAAAAGTTCAGCGGGAACCTCGCTGAACCGCTCACGCGCTCACCGGCCAGTGTGGATCCGTAGACGGTGAGAATGATGTCCATCTTCACAAAGCCAAGGCCGGTGTCCGGATCCTTCCCGCCGTTCTGCGGCAGCAGCGCGGCGAATGGCGCCAGGTTGAAGGCGTTCGTCTCGAAGGCGATGAAATCGCTGAGGCTCTGCGCGGCACCGCCTGCCGTGAGCACTTGCGCGGTCGAGCGCACGAAGCTGGGCGGAATGAGCTTTCCACCGTCGGTGCGCTGATACGTCACCTGGTAGCGATCGAGCTTGACGTCGTTGAAGTCATTGCGCGGCGTCAGAGGATCGGTCTGATTCTGAAGGAGCTTGACAGTCAGCTGGACCGTTCCAATCGACGTCGCGCAACCGGGGGCCCCCGCCTGCAGATCGATTTGATTGAGGTTCTGCGTGCCGGACACGACCAACTGAACGGGACTGCTTTCCTTGGCGATCGAATTACAGGACAAGACCGCCACGCCGAGCAGCATGACCGTCGCGATCAGTGCAATTTTTTTCATCCTCATGCCCCACCCTCCAAAAACACTTTTCGTCCACATGGATCGACCGGTTCCTATTTTATTACGACCTATCAGGAAGACCTCACGATCCGCGGCGTGATGAAGATCAGGAGCTCGTCATGCGACGAGCTGATGTCATGCGTGCGGAACAGGGCTCCAAGAACCGGAATCTGATGAAGGAAGGGCATCCGCGATTGGCCGTTGTTTTCCTTCACCTGATAGATACCCGCGATGACGGTCGTACCGCCGTCGCGTACCATGAGCTTCGTCTGCGCCCGGCGCGTCGACAACGGCGTGCCGGCGCCGCCCACGATATTGAGACCGGTGTCCGGCTCGTTCTTCTGCACCTGAATGTCCATGATCACGGTTCCCGCTTCGGTGATCTGGGGCGTGACCGTGAGCCGTAATGTGGCATCGACATACTGCACTGTGGTGGTCAGGTTGACGCGAGTCTGGTACGGAATCTGGAACCCGCTCTGGATTTCTGCCGAGGTGTTGTCCTGAGTCGTGATGCGCGGCGCGGAGATGACACGCACCAGACCCTCGTTCTCCGCCGCCAGCAGCGCGAGATCGAGGTTGAACGTGCCCAGGACGTTC
>DATAMS010000704.1:0-2239 GCA_036260495.1 Thermoanaerobaculia bacterium | reverse complement strand
CCTCCGGCGATGGCGAGCGGTCCGAGGTCGTCGAGATGTTTGGAGATGAGGACGCCAACGCCGATGGAGACGATCATCACACCAAGCCACGTCAGCAGCCGCAACTCGGCGTAGATGCTGACGATGTCGCGGCGCTCGGCGGCGATGAGTTGCGCGAAAGGCGCGGGGTTAGGCGCGCCATCGACGAGGGGGCGATCGCGAAGGCGGATGAGTTCCGGTTCGAGGGAGATCAAGTCGGGATTCTACGCTGGATCTTTTGCGCTTCGCGCGTTGCTCACACTACGTACGCCACCGCGAACCCCACCTGCGCGGCCATCATCATCAAATACATGTGGCGCCACGATGGGTGATTCTCGGTTGCCGTGAGCTCGTCGGGATTGCGGACGATCAGCCAGACGGTGTAGGCGCCCCAGAGCGCGAGGGCGATGCCGAGAATCGTCAGGAATGTGCCGTTGCCGGTGAGGATGTGCGTGGCGGCGCCGAGCGGCATGAGCAGCCAGGGGAAGATGAAGAACGGCGCGATCATCCAGGCGGCGCGCTTGACGCCGAACGCAATCGGCAGCGTGCGGCAGCCGCCGGCGCGGTCGCCTTCGATGTCGCTGAAATCTTTCGTCGATGCGGCCCCGAGGAGGAAGAACATGAAGACGGCGCCGATGAACCACGGCTCGAGCGTCGTCGCGTGCGCGACCATCGTCCAGCCGGCCACTTTCAGCAGGCAGCCGCGCGGAATGGCGATCGTCAGATTGGCGCCGATCGGATGCGCCTTCGTGCGGCCAAGCGCGGGAACGGAGTAGACGAACGTCGAGATGAAGGCGATGAGATAGATGCCGATGCACTCATGCCACGGCAGCGGCGCAAAGAACTTGGCGTGCCACGACGTGTAGGGATAGACGACGACGAGCCACGTCGGCACGAGGCCGAGCGCGTACATGATCCAAGTGAAGATCCACGCTCCTCGTATCGACACTTCGCCGGTGACGATCGGCCGCTTCGGCTTGTTGATGCGGTCGATCTCGAGGTCGTAGATCTGGTTGAGCGAGTTGTTGGCCGCGTTCAGCAGCGACGCGCAAAGCGAGCCGAGGACGATGGTCCAGATAACGGACGAAGTCAGCGCGCGCGTCGGATCGGGATTGTGCGCCGAGCCCCACGCGCAGACCGCGCCGGAGATGATGCCGAGGAGCGGAGGAAGCAGCGTGAAGGGACGGGCGAGGGCGATGTAGGGCTTCACGGGGTGGGAGTTTATGCGGTCTCGGGGTTGCGCGGTTGCTGGGTCGCGTGGTTGCCGAGTTGCCGGGTTGCTGGGTTCTCAAAAACGGAATGTTGAATGTTGGATGTTGAGTGTTGGATGTTGAATGCGCCGGGTACTGGCTGGCCTCCCATTCAACATGCAACATTCAACACCGAACATTCAACATTCTGCCGTTCGAAGAATCGTGGCTGATCGAGGCGATCACAGCCAGATCCTCCGGGAATTGAAAACCACATTCAGTGTTAGTCTGCCGGAGCAACAGCGATGAGCCGCAAGCCTAACTTCGAAAACGATGCGGCCGAGGACGACGGGAACGTCGGATCGCCGCCATCGAGAAGCAGCATGAACGAAAGCAAAATCGCCCTTTTCATCGACTTCGAGAACATCGCCATCGGCGTGGCCGACGCCAAGTTCAAGAAATTCGAAGTGGCCCTTCTTCTGGAGCGTCTGCTCGAAAAGGGGAAGATCGTCGTCAAGCGCGCCTACTCCGACTGGGACAAGTTCCCCGACTACAAGCGCGAGCTGCACGAAGCAGCCATCGAGCTGATCGAGATTCCCGGCCGCGTCTATTCGGGCAAGAACTCCGCCGACATCCGTATGGTCGTCGACGCCATGGACATGGCCTGGTCGAAGGATCACATCAACATCTTCGTGGTCGCGTCGGGCGATTCCGATTTTTCGCCGCTCGTCTCGAAGCTGAAAGAGAACGACAAGCACGTCATCGGCGTCGGCGTGAAGAACTCGTCGAGCGATCTGCTGATCGACAACTGCGACGAGTTCATCTTCTACGAGGACCTCGTGCGCGGCACGAAGGCGCCGTCGAACGTGACGTTCAAGGACAAAAAGCAAGGGGAAGTTTTCAAGCTCTTGATCGATTCGATCAAGGCCCTCATGCGCGAGAACAAAGAGATCCTCTGGGGCTCGATGGTCAAGCAGACGATGCAGCGCAAGAAGCCGACGTTCAACGAGGAGTACTACGGTTACAACACG
>DATAMS010000680.1:0-1740 GCA_036260495.1 Thermoanaerobaculia bacterium | reverse complement strand
CCGGCGAAGGGCCACTGGCGGCGGCGCACGACGCGCTCGCAACCGAGTTGGGCATTCGCGATCGCGTGCGCTTTCTCGGCAGTCGTGCCGATGTCGGCGCCTGTCTGGAAATGGCCCGCGTCTTCGTCTTTCCGTCGCTCTTCGAGGGATGGGGAGCGGCTCCGATCGAGGCAATGTTCAAGGGGTTGCCGTGCATCGCCACGCGGATCGAGCCGCTGACCGAACTGTTCGCCGATGGCGAGACAGCCCGCCTCGTGACGCCCGGCTCCCGCGCGGAATTGGCGGCTGCAATGCTGGAACTGCATCGCGATCCTGATCTGCGCCGGCGCCTCGGAGCCTCCGCGCGCGAGGCAGCCGTCGAACGCTTCGACCTCGGTCAGGGCATGAAAGTCTGGTCGCAGTTCTACCGCGAGCTGGCGGAGATGCGCCAACTCTCCGCTAACTCGGCGACATCGCCTTGAGCCGCCAGCGATGGGCGCGACGCGCTCGAAGCACGCGATGCAACCGTAGGGGACTCTGACCAAACAGGAGAACGGCCGCGAATCGGGGAAGCGCGCGCAACGCTGTCTTCTGGTGACGACGCCAAATCATCGTCCAGAGCCGCAGTGAGAAGAGCCGGCCGGCTACCGGCGCCTTGACGAGAGCACTCGCGAGCATCCCTGCCTGATGGGCGACGACTTCCTCGTTCGCGGCGGCCTCGGGATACACGGACCGCAGTCGTTCGGTGCAGGACTCGATCATCATGACAACGTCGCGGACTTCCTCAGCCGTCTGCGGGATCAGCGAATCGCCGGTCAGAACCCAGCGCTCCGCCCACCGGCGGGGTACATCATCCCAACGCAATACCGCGGTCAGGTTGTCGTAAACCAGCGGCGCTTTCCGCGCCAGATATCGATCGCGCGCGGGGTGTCGTGCGCCGCCGCTCATCGAGCTTGGATCGTCGCGATAAGCAACGAGCGCTTCGGGGAGATTGCCGATGGCATGCTCCTTTGCCAGGCGATTCCAGACCTCGAAATCCTCGCCGAAACGGAAGCCGCCGTCGTACCCGCCGAGCGTGTCCCAGACGATGGCGCGGCGGAACATCGCCGAGCTATGAATGACGGGACTGCCGAAGACGCGATGCCAGCGAATTCCGAGGCTGGTCACCGGCCGCCGAAGGCTCCCGACTCTGCGCCCCGCGACGTCGATGAGTGCCGCCTGCGAGCCGGCGAGGGCGACGTCGGGATTTGCGTCGAGATACGCGACCTGCCGGGCCAGCCTCTCCGGGAAACAGAGGTCGTTGCCATCGAGACGAGCCACGTACTCGCTGGCGATGATCGCCAACCCGCGGTTGAGCGAAGCTGCGAGACCGAGGTTCGTCTCATTCACGAGGAGACGAACGCGCGGGTCGCGATAGCTCTCCACGATGTCGCGCGAACGGTCGGTGGAGGCATCGAGGACGATGAGCAGCTCAAAGTCGGAGAAGGTCTGCGCCAGAACGGAGTCGATCGCCGCGCCCAGAAACGGCTCGTCGTTGTACGTCGCCAACAGCACGGTCACGCGCGGCGCCACGTCTCTACGCTACCACCGGTGCCGCCGGGCAATTCGAGGCGCCGCCGCGGGAGAACCGCATGGCTTGGCCCCGGCGTTCCGCACTGGGCCAGCATCAAGAGTGCAGCCTCGGCGAGGTTCCATCGCCACTCAGTTCCTCCGCGATCATCTCTGCCATGTGCGCGAAGAATCCCTCCGGTGAGAGCCGCT
>DATAMS010000628.1:0-12945 GCA_036260495.1 Thermoanaerobaculia bacterium | reverse complement strand
CTTCATCACCCATGGCCGCATTGGCGCCGTCGTGGTGGTGATGGCCGTCACCGATCGCAGCAAAGGGCATCGCGGCATTTCCGCTTTCGTGGTCGAGCGCGGCACCCCGGGGATGACGGCCGGCAAGAAAGAAAACAAGCTCGGCATGCGCGTTTCCGACACCGCCGAACTGGTGATGGAAGACTGCCGCGTCCCCTCCTCCAACATCCTCGGCGAGATCGGCCACGGTTTCATCGGCGCGATGAAAGTGCTCGACGGCGGCCGCATCTCCATCGGCGCACTCGCCGTCGGCATCGCGCGTGGTGCGTACGAAGCGGCGCGCGATTACGCCAAGCAACGCCACGCCTTCGGCAAGTCGATCGCTGCCTTTCAGGCCAGTCAGTTCATGCTCGCCTACATGGCCACCGAGATCGATGCCGCGCGCCTGCTTTGTTATCGCGCCGCGACGATGAAGGATGCCGGCCAGAAAGTGACCCAAGCTTCCGCGATGGCCAAGCTCTACGCCTCGGAAGTCGCCGTCCGCGCGACAGAAAAAGGCGTGCAGATCTTCGGAGGATACGGCTTCATCAAAGAGTTCCCCGCCGAAAAGTTCTACCGCGACGTGAAGCTCTGCACCATCGGCGAAGGCACGAGCGAGATCCAGCGAATGGTGATCGCGCGCGGGCTGCTTGCGGAGAGTGCGTGAGGCCTTCCGGGGTGTCGGGTGTCGGGTGTCGGGTGTCGGAGCCGGCTCTCGCATCTCACGTTTCGATTTTCAGGCGCCGTGCCTCGGCGTAAGAGTCTCCAATGGCCGATCACTCCGACACCCGACACCCGATTCCCGACTCCCGCGAAGATCACTCCCACACCCGACCCCCGACTCCCGACTCCCGCGGAGACACCCGACACCCGACACCCGACACCCTCGCCGCGGCTCTCACCTCGGGCAAGTACCGCGCGCTGGCGCAGGCTGTTTCGCTCGTCGAGCGTGACGACGGCCGCGCGGAGCGGCTGCTCGCGGACATCTATCCATCGACCGGCCGCGCCCGCATCATCGGCATCACCGGCTCGCCCGGCGCGGGCAAATCGACCCTCGTAGCTGCGCTGACCAAGCATTACCGCAAGCTCGACAAGAAGGTCGGCATCATCGCCGTCGATCCCACTTCTCCGTTCACGGGAGGCGCAATTCTCGGCGACCGCATCCGCATGGCCGATCTCTACACCGATCGCGGCGTGTTCATTCGTTCGATGGCCACGCGTGGATTTCTCGGCGGCGTGGCGCGCGCGACGAACGACGTTGTCGATCTCCTCGATGCAGCCGGATTCGACATCGTTCTCGTCGAGACCGTCGGCGTCGGTCAGGACGAAGTCGAGATCATTCGCACCGTGCAAACCAACGTCGTCGTCCTCGTGCCGGGAATGGGCGACGACATCCAGGCCATCAAAGCCGGCATCATGGAGATCGGCGACGTTTTCGTCGTCAATAAAGCCGACCGGCCGGGCGCGGATCGAACCGTCACCGAGGTCACGATGATGATGTCGCTGGTGGAAGAGCACGGCGACTGGATCCCGCCGATCGTGAAGACTGTGGCCTCGACGAGTCACGGCATCGAAGATCTTGACGCCGCGATCGAGACGCATTTCCAGCATCTGAAAACATCCGGCGAGCTCGATCGCCGCAACCGCGAGCGCGTGCGCATCCGCATCGAGACCATGCTCAAGGAAAAGTTCATGGACCGCTTGATCGGCAACACGATTCTCCGTGCGGATTACGAGCAACTCCTCGACGAGGTGCTGCGGAAACAGAACAACCCGCACGACGCAGCTGAGGGAGTGCTGGGTCGCGTGCAGTTCGGAAAATGAGTCTCTTACTCGGCAGCCTCGCGATGATTGGCATCGTGGCTCTCATCGTGCTGCTCGGCGCCGGCGGAATCGCGATGATCGCGCGGAGCCGCGGCAAACATGGAACCTCGGGCTCGCTAAACTCTGCCTGGCTCGAGATCCAATCGCTCCTCGAACCGGAAAAGAAACGTGTCGTCGAGACCATGCGAGCTGCCGCGGAAGCCGAGGATGCGGATGAGATCGACGGAAAGAAATAGCGCTTCAGCGATTCCAACCAGCGCAATCGGCGCGTCGCGTCGGCTACAATCCCGCCCCCGATGAAGTTCTCCCGCCAATGGCTCAACGATTACGTCGATCTCTCCGATCTCAGCGATGACGAGTTAGGCACACGCCTGACCGAGATCGGCCACGCCATCGAAGCCGTCGAGAAACATGGCGACGACACAGTCTTCGATCTCGAGATCACCACCAACCGCGTCGATGCCATGTCCCACCTCGGCATGGCCAGAGAGCTCGCCGCGGCGATCGGAAGAGAAGCGAACGTAGGCCGGACTAACGTAGGTCGGACTAACGTAGGTCGGACTCTCCAGTCCGACTCTGAGCGTGACAGTCGGACTGGAGAGTCCGACCTACGTCAAACCAGCGCTGTCACCATCCGCATCGATGCGCCCGACATGTGCGCCCGCTACACGGCGAAAGTGATCCGCAACATCACAGTTCGCCCGTCGTCGCCTGAAATCCAACGCCGCCTCGAAGAAGTCGGTCTTCGTCCCATCAACAACATCGTCGACGCCACCAACTACGTGATGGTCGCGCTCGGCCATCCGCTGCACGCGTTCGATCTCGATCGCCTGAGTGGCAACACCATCATCGTGTGCCGAGGGAAGGCCGGCGAAACGATGAAGAGCCTCGACGGCGAGATGCGCAAAATCGATCCCGACACCGTCGTCATTGCCGACGCGCAACGCGCCGTCGGCCTCGGCGGCATCATCGGCGGCTTCGAATCGGAGATCACGCAATCAACGAAGAATGTGCTGCTCGAATGCGCCTGGTTCGAGCCCTCGGCGATTCGTCGTACCGCGCGCCGCCTCGGGCTCAAGACCGATGCGTCGTACCGATTCGAGCGGCGCGTCGATCCGAACGACACGCTCGCCGTGATCGAAGAAGCCGCACGTTTGATCGTTGAGAACGGCGGCGGTATCGCCGAGGCAGCGATCGACAAAGTTGCGCGCGAGGTGCAGCCGAAAACGATTCGGCTTCGCACGGAACGCCTTCACGAAGCATCAGCAAACTCAATCGGCGCCGGCTACGCGCTCGACCTCTTCCGCCGTCTCGGATTTTCTGCCGAGCAGGCGCACGACGGCCTGCTCGTCACCGTCCCAACCTATCGCGGCGACATCTTCGAAGAGGCCGATCTCATCGAAGAAGTGCTTCGCTTCTTCGGCTTGAATAACGTTCCCGCCTCACTGCCCCGCGTAACAACCGGCGACGTTCGCCGTGAGGCGACCGATGTCGTCGAGGATGCGATCCGCGACGTGTTGGTTGGATGTGGTCTGTCGGAAGCGATGAACTACTCATTCATTCGCCCCGAGTGGAACGCGCTCATGACCGACGAAACGCCGATCGCGATCACGAATGCGCTTTCGGAAAACATCGAAGCGATGCGTCTCTCGCTCATCCCCGGCCTTCTCGAGACGGTCGTTTTCAATCGCTCATACGGAACGCGCGACGGAGCATTGTTCGAAGTGGGACGCACGTACCATCGTGGGGGAGTCGCTGGTCGGGAGTCGGGCGTCGGAGCTGAAACCTCTGACTCCGACACCCGACTCCCGAAACACGACGCCCGCGTCAAAGAACAACACCGCGTCGCCGTCGTCATGTACGGCTCCATCGGAACTTTCTGGGGCGACGCGAAGCGCGCCGTCGATTTCTTCGACATCAAAGGAATCGTCGAGCAGATTGCGAAGACGCTTCATGTGGATGTGACGTTCGCGGCATCGGATCAGCCGTGGCTGCGCGGTGGCAAGCGCGCCATCGCCTGGCACGGCGACCGGCAAATCGCCAGCCTCGGATTTCTCTCCGCCGAGCTGCTGCAGAAATTCGGGATCAAGGGCGATGTCGCAGCCGCGGAGATCGACGTCGAGGCGCTCATCGCGTCGTCGAACACCGAATGGAAAATGGCGCCGGTAGCCCGCTTCCCCGGGGTGCCGATGATCCTCGCGCTCACGCACGGACGCGACCTCGAGTATCAACGCATCATCGATACGATCAACTCATTCAATGTTCCGCACCTTCACGAAGTCGGTCTGCGCGACCGCTTCGTCCCCGAAGGCGACGACGTAATCAAGACCACGCTGGGCATGTGGTACCAGGCGTTCGACCGCTCGCTGACGCAGGAAGAGATTGCCAGCGCGCAGCAACAGCTTGCCACGCGCCTTGCCTCAACGTTGCCCGTAAAACTACTCTGAGAAAGATGACCATCGTGAAAAAGAAGAGCGACGACCAACTGACCATTGCCGGCACCGAAGAAGCCGAGATCCTCGGGCGCCTGAACGACCGCGTAGAAAAAGCGATCACCACGATTCAAGCGCTGCGCAAAGAGCGCGACACTCTCCACCGCGAGCTCGACGAAGCCAACGCCCGCATCCAGGAGCAAGGCGACTCCGCCGAACGCGCCTCGACGCTCGAAGAAGACAACGAGCGGTTCAAACGCGAGCGCAGCGAGATCCGCGATCGCATCGAGTCGATCCTCGGCAATCTGGAAGCGCTGGAAGAGTAGTTTCTGCGGGGATACGGTTTCACGCGGAGCCGCGGAGGTGCGGAGAAAAGGAACCGCGTCTCCGCGTGAAACAAACCTACACCGGAATCAGGCTCTTGCTCTTCGCCAGCCACTGATCGAAGGTCTGCAACTCCGGATTGAGAGCGCGCGCCGTTTCAGCGCTTCGCACGGCGAGCAACTCCTTTTCGAAGTCGCGGTACACCTGAAACATGTTGCCCATCTCGTCAGCGCCGGGAAAACCAAACCCGCGGTAGGCATCGGCATCGACGGCGTTGTACTCGACTTTGATGCCGAGAGCCTGACCGAGCTTCTCGCTCATCTCGTTGATGGTGAGGTTCTCGCCTGTGATACCGACAGTCTTGCCGATGTACTGCTGCCCGGCCTTGAAGATTCCGTACGCGCACCTGCCGATGTCGCCGGCGGCGATGCCGGCCATCTTGGCGTCGCCGAGCGGAAACGCCCAGCGGTACACGCCGTCGTCTCCTTTCTTCGGCGCAAGACCGAACATGTAGATGTTGTCCCAGTAAAACGAGGTGACGAGGAGAGTGACAGGGAGACCCTCGAAAAAGGCGTTCGCCTCTGCTTTGGCGTCGAAGTGCGGGACGCGATACTTGCCTTGCAAAAACGGCATCCGCTTGTCGTCCGGCGCCATCAGCTTGCGCGTATCTTCGAGCGTCGACCAGATGACGTGCTTCACGCCGGCGGCACGGGCAGCGCCGGCGATGTTTTTCGCTTGGGCCTTTTCCTTGCCGGCCGAAAAGTGCTCCCAAAAATTCGTCACGCCGTATACGCCGTACGCGCCTGCGAACGCTTTCTCGAGACTTGCTTCGTCGTCGAGGTCGGCGCTGACGACTTCGGCGCCTTTCGCGGCGAGAGCCTGCGCTTTTTCTTTGCTCGGATCGCGCGTGATGGCGCGGCAGGCGAAGGCGCCGTTGGGATCGCCCAGGATTGCTTCGCAGAGTCCGCCGCCCTGCCAACCGGTCGCGCCGATCACTGCGATGGTTTTCTTAGTCATGTTTTCTCCTCTTATTGTGAAGACTTAGAACCGTTTCACGCGGAGGCGCGGAGGACGCGGAGTTTGCCTACCCTCTCAAGACGCCGCGCGAGAACTTGATGAAGTAGTCAACGCCGGAGACGAGGGCGAAGAGCATCACCACCCAGAGCGCCAGCTCGCCGATGAAACGGAACTCGCCCAGTTCGTAGCCGATGATCAGCAGCGCGATGGCCACGACCTGCGCGACCATCTTCGTCTTGCCGAGCGGCGAGGCGGCAATGGTCACACCGTGCTGTGCGGCGATCGAACGAAGGCCTGACACCGCGAACTCGCGGCCGATGATGATGACGATCATCCAGGCGCGGGCCAGGCCGAGCTCGATGAGCGAAATGAACGCGGCCGACATCAGCAGCTTGTCGGCGATCGGATCGAGCAGCGCGCCGAGGCGCGTCATCTTGTTGTATTTGCGCGCGAAGTAACCGTCGAAGTAATCGGTGATCGCAGCGACGCCGAAGATGGCAAGGCCGAGGTAGTTCGAGTACTTGGTCAGGAGGACGACGACCAGGAAGGGGACCAGAAAAATGCGCAGGAGCGTCAGCGAGTTCGGGAGGTTCCAGATCTCGGTGGCGACGTCATCCGGCGGCGGAACGACGGTAGGTTTTGCGCGCTCCGCCAGCGGAGGAGCGGCTTCGATCGGTTGCATGGAAGGTTCTCGGCAGATATCCGGCATGATCAGAATAACCGCTTTGTGCGTGCGGGGGAAGGATGACACGAAAGCGCTCGTCAGCCGCCTCGGAATACAAAACCCGCGATTGACATTCCGACGCCTGCAACCGAGAATCTCGGTCCCGCTCTGAATGCGAAAGTGGCGGAATTGGTAGACGCGCAGGTCTCAGAAGCCTGTGGTCATTAGACCATGGGGGTTCGATTCCCCCCTTTCGCACCAAAAGCCCTCCCCAACCCCGGTACGACGTCAGCGTGGTTTCGCGGCACGGTGCCGCAGCGGCGCTTCGATGTCACCAACGTAAACAAGACGGTTCGGCGTTCCGGCTCCCGCGTCTCCGATCTTGTTCAACGAAGCACTCGCAATGAGCGCTTCCGCTACTGTCGCCGGCGATGCATTGGGATGATTCTGCAGGTAGAGCGCTGCCGCGCCGGTAGCAAATGCAGTCGCCATTGAAGTGCCGGTATCAAACGCTACCGCCGTATTACTGCTGTACCACGTCGACTCGATCTGAGCTCCGGGCGCAAAGAGATCCACGCAACTCCCAAAATTCGCTCCCGTCCATCGCGCGTCGCTCATTCCTGTGGCGCTGACGGTGATGGCACTGGCAACCCTGGCTGGCGAAATCGAGCAGGCGTCCGCGGCTACGCTGTTGTTTGCCGTGCCGTTCCCCGCAAGAACACAAACCGTAATGCCATCGCTCACGGCGGCGGCAATTGCGGCATCGAAACTGACTGACGGAGAATCGGTATAGATCGATACGTTCATCACCGCGGGATGGCCATTCTGGTGGTCATCGATTGCCCAATCGATTCCTGCCACCATGTCGGTCACGAATCCGCGGTTGGAGCAGTCGAGGACGCGCACCGAAACGAGATTCACGGCCTTTGCAACTCCGTGCATGGAGCTGGCGGCAATTCCGGCGACGTGCGTCCCATGGCCATTACAGTCATCGGGCGGCAGTATCGTACTGAAGTTATAGCCGCGTCGCACACGACCGCCGAATTCGACATGGGAGGAATTGATCCCACTGTCCACGATGTAGGCCGTCACACCGGCGCCAGTGGCGCTGTATGTGTATTGTTGATCGAGCGGCAGATCGCGTTGATCGATTCGGTCGAGTCCCCATGGGGGCACGTTTTGGGTAGCGAACGATACAGGCTGCACTGAGTACGATCCGCCCGACATCGTCGAATCCTGTTCGACGTATTTGACTCGGACGTCATTAGCAATTCTCAGAGCCGTGGCCTCCGACGCCTCAACGACAAAACCATGCAGCGATCGCCGAAACAGATGGCTGACCTCTCCGCCATGCCTCGTTGTCAGCTCATCGGCAACGAACGGGACTGCTTCATTGTCATTGAGCACAACAAGGTATCTCGCCGGAGCGGCCGCACTGGCATTGAGAATGACTCGCTGCGTCGCAGCATCCGAGGCCGAAACGGATAACGCGAGCAGCATTCCAATGGCGAGGCAGCGAAAGGAAGTCATTATGATTTAGCCTCCAACCGCCCACGCCGTCCTTCGATCAGCGGCACGAGCAACGAAATGGCCGCGAAGCCGAGCGGAAGTGTGATCTGACTGACGATGCGCTCCCAACTCCAGCGAACGTGCCATGTCACGTCGTGGGGTGTGACGATGTAGGCGGCGAGGAAGAATGCTGTCTGCACCACGATCGCGACCAGAAGGAAACGTTCGCGCGTGACGGCAGCGCGCAACGTCAGCAGCAGCGCGAGGCCCACACCGGTCCAGAAGAGCGGCTTTCCCGTCGTGTATGTGGCAAGCGCAGAAACCATCGGCTTCAAATTGGCGAGGTGGCTCGTGACACGATCGAAGATGGGTCCTGTAGTGAGATCGGTCTGCAGGTGGTGCAGGCGCCGCAGCGCGAACCACGGAGTGACGATCGCAATCGCAGGCCATAACCGCATAACAAATCGCGGCGCCGTCAGAAGGAGACCGGCGGCGACTGCGGCAATCAATGCTACGCCTTCGTTCTTGAATGAACCGGCGATGCCGAGGAATAGCGCGCCACGCAGAATGTCCGCGGAATGGGATGCGATGACTCCACGGCGCACATACAACAGCCCCACAGTCCCGCTCGCGACCAACGGTCCCTCGGCCAATCCGATCCATGGCGAAAAGGCAATGCAGGAGAGCGCCAATGTGGCCGCGGCGGCAACAACGGAGTCATCGGTCTCCTCTTCAATGAACGCCCGAACGGCGAGCAGCGCAGCAACGCCAAATGCCACATGCAATGCGCCCAGCCAGCGAGCGTCCCACGATCCCCGAATGATTGTCTGCACGTCGAAAATCAGCGGCAGCAGGATCGGATAGTCGACGTGCGCGAATTCATTGAAGGGATTCTCGAGAAAGTGCCAGTCGATTCCGCCGGACATCCAGAACTCTCTCGCCTTGACTCCCCAGATAGTGACGAAATCGGCTTCGGCGCTCGGCCCAACCGTGGCAAATAGCGCATAGCCGGCAGTGAGGACGCCGGTCGTCAAATCGATGGCGACGGATAGGAACCTCTTCCACTGAGGCGCGAACGGTTGCGTAATGCTGACAGGATCGAGCGCCGATCGCCTTCGAGCGAATGCGTTCGCAATCACCGCGACAAGCAGCATCCCGGGCAGCAGGGTCACGCGTGACCAGGGGATCTGCACGCAGGAGAGGAGAAAGAGCACCGCGCCACCTAACGCGCCGCCGAGGAGAAAGGCTGTGCTGAGGCGAAGTGAGAGTTGGGCATTACGGTCGAGCAGTTTTGACAACGGCCATCCCGCGGCAATACAGATCGCGATCGTGAGAAGTGCCGCGACCATCGTCATCTCGGGTTAGCTGCTGGAGTAACGGGCGCCGATGCTTTCAACAGCATTCCGTGCTCGTCCTGCCAACAACTCCCGAATCCCGGCGCATCAATGCGCTCGCCGAACGACGCCAGATAGTCCGCCTGAGCCAGATTAGAAAACGCGACGCGATCTTCATGCAGCGCCAGAAGCGGCACGACCTGCTTGCCCGGCAACAGATAGCTGGCTCGGTAGTACGCGTAGCCGTAGCCGCCTTCCCATTGCCGAAACGGCACCCAGATGGCGATCCGCGTGCCTGGCCGCGTGTGCGCGTCTACCCCTTCGAGAAAGCTCTTCAGCCCGGGCATCTTTTGGAACGGCAATTCCGCGAAGACCGCTCCCTCGCCTGCGCGATCGATCGCGAAGATGCGCAGATAGAAGGGTTGGAATCCGCCGAATAGGATCAGAGTGAAAGTCACCGCCGCCGCCAGACGCAACGCAGTTCGAGAGGATGGAAGCTCGTTCGCCGATTGCACTGCAACAAGGATAGAACCGTTTCACGCGGAGACGCGGAGATACGGAGGATTCAGTCTCCGCTCCTCCGCGTGAAACGGTTTTATGCTGGCGCAATGGACATCGCCCTCATCGAGTACCGCCCCGAGTTTCGCCCCGCTTTCGAACGGCTGAACCGGATCTGGCTGGAGCAGCATTCACTCCTCGAGCCGGTCGATCTCGAATATCTGCGCGATCCCGAGGGTCTCATCCTCGCTCACGGCGGCCAGGTCTTCTTCGCCATGCAGGGTGAGACGGTCGTCGGTACCTGCGCCGCGATCCCGATCTCGCCAACAACGTGGGAGCTGGCCAAGCTAGCCGTCGATCCCTCCGCGCGCGGCCTCGGCATCGGGCGGCGTCTTTGCGATGCGGTGTTGGCCTACGCGCGCGCCGCGGGCGCCACCGAAATCGTGCTCACCTCGCACACCGCGCTCGTCGAGGCCATCCATCTGTACGAGTCATTGGGATTCCGCCACGCTCCCCTGCCGGCGGACGTTCGCTACGAGACGGCTAATGTTTACATGGAGCTTTCGTAGCGCGTTACTCTGGCTCACGACGCGTGACCCGAAGTCCGCTGTGGTACGTTTGCGGCCCGCGACGAGGCATCGATCACGACGTCGCGATCACAAACCATGACAGATACCCAATCTCACTACGATTTCGATTTCGCCGTTGCCGGCGGTGGTCCGGCCGGCTCCTCGGCGGCCATCTCGCTGGCGCAGCGAGGACACACCGTTGTTCTCTTTGAGCGCGAGACCTTCCCGCGTTTTCATATCGGCGAGTCGCTGCTCTCGACGGCTAACGACGCATTTGCGAAGTTGGGCGTGGCCGGGACGATGGAAGCCGCCTGCTTCCCGGACAAATGGGGCGCCCGGCTTTTTACGCACGATGGACTGAGCGGACGCGGCGTCGACTTTACTGATGTCACCGAGGTGACGAAACCGAAGACGGTTCAGGTGTGCCGCGAGGTGTTCGACAAGATCCTTCTCGATCGCGCCCGCGAGCTCGGCGTCGATGTCCGGGAAGGCTATCGCGTGAATTCGTGCGAGTTTGCCCAGGATGCCACGACTCTCGATTTCGCAGCCAGTGACGACGGAGTGACCGGCCGCGTACGCGTGCGGGCTCTGGTCGATGGCACCGGCCGGAATGGTTTGCTCGCTAGAAAATTCAATCTGCGGAAAGACGAGCCGCTGCTTGCGAATATTGCAGTTTTCTCGCACTACAAGAACGTTCCGCGGCTGGCCGGCGACCGGCCGGACGACATTCGTCTCGTCGCACGCGAAGATGCCGGTTGGTTCTGGCTCATTCCCATTTCCAAAGAGTTGATGAGCGTCGGCGTTGTCGTGCCGAAAAGTCTGTACATGCAATTGCCGAAGGGCTCGCCCGAAGAGATGCTCGATCGCGCCATTGCCGATACGCCGGTGCTGGCGGAGCTGATGCGCGATGCGACGCGCGAGTGGCCGGTGCGCGTCGAGAAGGATTTTTCTTACAGCGCTTCCCAATACGCGGGCGACCGCTGGATTCTCGCCGGCGATGCAGGCTCGTTTCTCGATCCGGTGTTCTCGACCGGCGTCTCGATCGCCATGGAGTCGGGCATCGAGGCCGCCATCGAGCTCGATCGGGCAAAAGCGCGAAACGATTTTTCCGCGCGGCAGTTCGCGGCGTTCTCGCGCCGCCAGCGCAAGCGCTTCAAGACGTTCCGCCGCTTCGTCGTCGGCTTTTATACGCCGCAATTCCGCGACCTCTTCTTCGATCCGAACCCGCCGCCGCACATCTTCCGCGCGGTCGTAACGGTGCTTGCGGGAAAGTGGGATTCGAGCCTGCGAACTCGCTTCCTCAATCGCGTGTTCTTTGCGATTGTCGCCATCCAGAAGCGATTCTCGGTGACGCGGATGATGTTCCGGCGCGATGCCGGCGCAGGATATCCGGTCGAGTAACGCTTTCACGCCATCGATGCACGCGACGCGCGACCGCGCGTCAACGTTGATCGCGTTCCGGATCGGTATCCTCGATTCGGCGTTCAGGCGCTGTCACGTTTCTCACGTCGAGGCGGGACGCCTCGACGCCGCGGGCGGAGACGCCCGCACTCCCAGAACGCCTACGACGCCTGAATCGACGATGACGACACTCTGCGGATCGGCAAGGTGTTCGGGGCCAGCGCCGACGGCTCGGTTTGCGCGTTCTCGCTCCTGGCCTCGGCGTCGATCGGCGGATCGATGCGGTCGCGAAGAATGACCATCGTTTCGAGCTTGGCCGCGATACGCCGCTTCGTCTCGCCGTCGGCGCGCATCGTGTCGGCCAGAAATTCGTAGGCTGAGCCGCGCGCGTTCGTGTCCCATCGCTTCGCGAACGCCGCCAGTTGATCGAACGTGCGAATGCCGGTGCGCTCCACGAATGGAACGAAGTGACGCGCGAGGTGCGTGCGCAACTGCGCCTCGCCAACCCACGTCTTGACCTGCGGATAGGAAAAACCGGTGCGGAGCGCGATCTCGATCGGCTCGCTCGTCGCAAGGTTCTCGACGTTGTCGATTCCTTCCCGTTCCAAACGAAACGCATGGTTCCCATTCATGCCCGACACTTTGTTGAGATTCGTCGAGCCGTAGCCTGGACCCTCGGCGGTGCGCAACACACGGTTGGCCAAGTGCTGAATCGTCTTCAGCGCGCGGCTTGGAAAATAGCCGAAAAAGAATCCCAGAACGGGAAGCAGCGCCGCCATCTGTTCGTAGGAACGATGAATGCCGGTGACACCGCTGACGGAGCTGGCGAGGCTGAATGCTGCCTTCCCCGCGGCCGCGGCAGTCTCCTGATCGGCGAAGAGGATCGAAAGACCAAAGGCTGCCACGAGCGCGGTCGTGCTGGCGACGATGATGCGCACCGCCGCAGAGACGAAGACGCTCGGCGAGAGGTCCACGCAGAAGTAGCCGCGGATGAGTTGTGCGATCGAGTAGATGTAGGCGCCGAGGAAACCGAACGCGAAGGCGGTCAGACTGTGGACCACCATGTGAAAGTGGCCGTCCTTCACGTAGTTCTCGACGTAGGGCCCGAGGAGCAGCAGGTTCGCGCCGCGGCTGAAATCGAGACCGGGCCCGGGCATGTTCGCCGCGCCGCCGACCGGTTTGAGCAGCAGCAGAACGGATGCGCCGAACGCGACGACTGCCGCCATGCCGGACACGGCGACTACGTAATCGCGCCAGTGGAATTGCTTGGCGATGTACTCCTCGATCCAGATCCTGTTCGGCTCCCAGAGCACGCCGAGCTCCCGCCGGATGCGGCGCGTCTTCTCCTTCCCCAT
>DATAMS010000615.1:0-7628 GCA_036260495.1 Thermoanaerobaculia bacterium | reverse complement strand
AGATGGATCTTTCCTCTCCACTTCTCGAACCACTCCGCGATCCTCTTCTGCCTGAGTTGGTCAAGCTCCTGGAGGACTGTCCGCGGGCGAGTTCCGGTGGGCTGGATCGTTACTTCGGCTTCCTCGATCACTTCACTCGCCTTCGCCATATCGCCATCATAAACACGAGGCGCGTTCACTTCAATCCTTCCGAGCGACAAGTAAAAGTCCCGGTCCAAACGGGACGAATCCGAAGATGCGGTCGATGGAAAAGATCGCGCGGACGGCGTTCACAAGCACGCGCGACTTGCCTGCGCGGGCGACGGAGCGGAGCGCGGCGTCGTCGTTGATTGCGAGACGTGCGCGGCGCTTGTTCATCGGCAGAATCACCAGCGTGTCGTACACGAGCACGATTGGGAATCCCCAGAATGCCGCTTTCCGGATCGTCATCGCCGCGTTGCGAAACAGCGATGTGAGCTGATTGCGCGCGTAGCGTCGGCGATGCTCGTAGTAGTCGTCGCTGGCTGTCCAGAGCGATTGCATCGCCGGAACGGTGGCGATGCAGGTGCCGCCGGGAGCGAGAACGCGCGCGATCTCGCGAACGGCGCCGGCATCGTCGTCGAGATGTTCGAGCGTCTCCCCTGTCGTCACGCCCGCGAACGCACCGGCGCGAAACGGCAACTTGGTCATGTCACCGATGACGACGGGGATGCCGAGGTTGCGTTTGACGTGAACTGCGGCATCGAGCGAGTAATCGATGCCGATGACGTCATATCCGCGCTGCTGCATTCGCCCCGCGAGTTGCCCGAGCCCGACGGCAGCGTCGAGGATCCGCGCGCCGGACGGCAGCTTCTCCACTTCGCGCGTAATGATGCCGAGGCGGTACTCGTGGCGAGGACCGAACATCTCGGGCTGGGTGCCCCAGGCGTGGGTGGAGGGGACGTTGTTAATCGGCTCTGTCACGAGCCAATCTTAGTGTGCGATCGAGCGTTTCGTTCCAAACGAACTTGGTTAGACGGTCAATGGGCGCTAAACTCTCGCACCAATAATCACAGGAGAATATCGATGTTCCGAACCGTGCTGGGAGTGTGCTTGATCCTCGCGCCATGCGCATTAATCGCGCAAACAACTGACCCCTGTCTTGATGGGCGTAACAACATCAAGGCCGGACTCGGTCTGCCAGCGACACCTGACCTGTCAACCGCAAAAGTGTTGACGTGGGACAACTTCATGAAGCTGAAGTACCCACGCACGATCCGCACGAAAAACGACCTCCCTTCCGTCGCTGCTCCACGGACTCGGATCGGTCCGCATGAGACGACCCTTTACTCGGTGACGGGATTCACTCTCTGCGGTGGCTATTGCACGAACGGTCCAATGAACCTCGAGCTTGCCAAGGATGAAGCCACGCAGATTAATTCGCCGTTCTTCCACTTCGGTTACGGCTCGCCCGATTGCCGCGCAAAGGTGCCGATCAAGGCAATGATCGATGCCGTTGATACCGCGTATCAGGCCTACGATCCGCCGCATTCCAGCGGCGGGTGCACTAGCGGCTGCGGCTACATGTGGTCGGTCATCCGCGTCACGGGATATGGATTCTGGGAAGAAGTTGGGGACGCCAGTTCGGTAGGGACAAAAGTCGTTCCTGCCATGTACCCGGTCGTCAAGATCGAATATCTCTGCCCGCCCAAGTTCGGCGGAGTCGGCGGACCGACCGACGGGACCGATGCTTGTTCCACAACCGGAGGTACCGGCGATGGCCCGGGCGGTACCGGTGATGGCTCGGGAAGCGGCGGAACCCCCACTCCTCCGTCCAGCTCACCCAGAGTCATTTTGACCGAGGAGGTTCGTACGACGCCGGTCGCGATGACGAATTCCTCATCGTCGCAAATCCCCTTCTCAGTCTTCGCGCAGAGCACGTCGACCAGCGATGTTCAACTGAGCGCAACCAGCGACGCCGAGGACCTCCTGGCATCGGTTTCTCCGTCGACGATTCCCGCGCCTGGCCTCGGCGATGCCATCGCCACGATCCGGACCACGTCGACGACACGTGCTGGCATTCATGCAATCACGATCACGGCCTTCGACGGCACGACATCCGCCTCCGCAACGATTTTCGTCACGATCGCCTGCGATCCTCCCCTCATCCTTGGCATCGACCAGCCCAAGAACACCACGGTCACCCTCGGCCGGCCAGCGAACCTCACCGTGAAGGCCTCCGGCAGCGGTCCGCTTACCTATCAATGGTTCAGCGGCGCAAAAGGCCTCGTGAACTTCCCGCTTGCCATCGGAAGCTCGCCCAACTTCACAACCTCGGCCATCAATGACACGGCGTCGTACTGGGTTCGCGTGAGCAATCCATGCGGTAGCGTCGATAGCCAGACAGTCACGGTGAGCGTCGCAGCGAGCGCGAAACCGGCCTCGAGTCCCCGCCACTGATCAATCCGCGCCAGCGAACAGACGAGAAACGCCCGGCAAAGTCCGGGCGTTTCCTTTTATGATCGGACCTCTGAGGAGAAACCAAATGAAGATTCGCTTCGCGCTCCTGCTGCTCATCCTCCCAATCGCCGCTTTCGCACAAACGCCGCCGCCGGCCGCGGACGCAACCTGGCGCTTCGTCGTCGCCGGCGATTCACGCAACTGCGGCGACGTCATCATGCCCGCCATCGCGGAGGGCGCGAAGACCAACGGCGCGCGCTTTTACTGGCACCTCGGCGACTGGCGCGCCATCTACAACTTCGACGAGGACATGGCCCAGGCCGCGGTGATGGCTGGCAACCCTCTTCAGGTGAACAGCTATCTGCGCGGCGCGTTCAAGGATGCGCTCGACAATCAGCTCAAGGCCTTCGACGATCGCGGCGTCGGCGTCTTCGTCGGAATCGGGAATCACGAAACGACATGGCCGATGACGCGCGCCGCATGGGTCAAGGCATTCACTCCCTATCTCGACATTGCAGCCATTCGCGATCAGCGGTTGAAAGACGATCCCAGCGACACGGCGATCCATACGTACTACCACGTCGTCACCAACGGCATCGACTTCATCACGCTCGACAACGGCTCCTGCGACATGTTCGACGACCCGCAGATGACGTGGCTGAAGAAGCTGCTCGACCGCGACGCCGCCGACGCATCGATCCGCACGATCGTCGCCGGCATGCACGCCGCGCTTCCCGACAGCCGCTCGTGCGGCCACAGCATGGGCAATTATCCGATCCAGCAAAAGAGCGGACGCGAGGTCTACGCGATGCTGCTGGCGATGCGTGACAAGAACAAGAAGCAGGTCTATCTCCTTGCCAGCCACTCGCACTTCCTCATGGACAATGTGTACGACAGCGATTACTGGCGCACACACGGCGGCGTTCTGCCGGGATGGATCGTCGGCACGTCCGGCGCCGTGCGCTACCGGTTGCCGGAGACTGCCACGCCCGGACCGATGAACCGCACCGACGTCTACGGCTACCTCCTCGGCACCGCCAGCGCGAACGGAGCGATCACGTTCGAGTTTCGCGAGATCACACCGAAGGACATCCCCGCCGACGTCGTGAAAAAGTACTCGAAGAATTTCGTCGAGAACTTCTGCTTCGCCGCCAACCGCAACATGTCGCCGCAGGAAGGCTACTGCCCGCCGATGTCGCAGTGCTCGATTACGCCCTGAAGCGCAAAAAGGGCCGCCTCGCGGCGGCCCTTCAAATTACGTTCGGTTGGAGCGGGAAACCGGACTCGAACCGGCGACATCAACCTTGGCAAGGTTGCACTCTACCAACTGAGTTATTCCCGCGAAAGCCGGCGAAGATTAGATGAACCTTCGTGTGCAGTCAAGCGGCTAACCCTCTGGAAGTAAGACCTATTCCTCGCTTTGCGCCCTCATCCCCGCTCGACGCGAATCCCGTACGCGTGCAGCTTTCGATAGAGGTTCGATCGCTCCACACCCAGCGCCTCGGCGGTGCGGCTGACGTTGCCGGCAAACTCGCGAAGACGGGAGAGGATGTACTGCTTTTCGAACTCGTCGCGCGCTTCTTTCAGCGACAGGCGCGCGTCGATCTGAGCCGGAGCGGCAGGGGCGGAGCCGAGCTGGACATCCTCCGGCTCGATCAAATCGCCTTTCATCAGGATGGCCAGCCGCTCCATCACATTGCGCAGCTCGCGGACATTTCCCGGCCAGTGATAGCCGCGCAACTTCGAGCCTGCGCCGGCGGACAGCCGCTTCCTCGGGCTCCCCGACTCCGCGGCGAATCGGCGAAGAAAATGCTCGGCCAGCAGGACGATGTCGTTGCCGCGCATACGCAAAGGCGGCACTTCGATCGGGACGACGTTCAGACGGTAGTAGAGATCGCTGCGAAAGCTGCCATTCGTGATCTCACTTTCCAGACTCTTGTTCGTTGCGGCGATGACGCGGACATCGACGTTGATCGTCTGCTGTCCGCCGACTTTCTGAAACGTCTGCTCCTGCAACACACGCAGAACCTTCGCCTGCGTTTTCAGACTCATGTCGCCGATCTCGTCGAGGAAGAGCGTGCCGCCATCGGCAAGCTCGAACTTTCCTTTGCGGTCATCGATCGCGCCGGTGAACGCGCCCTTGCGATGACCGAAAAGCTCCGACTCGATGAGCTCTTCCGGAATGGCAGCGCAATTGACGTCGATAAACGGCTGCTCCGCGCGTTGCGACAGCCGGTGCAATGTCCGCGCGACAATCTCTTTGCCGCTGCCGTTTTCGCCAGTGATCAACACGCGGCTATTCGACGGCGCCGCCGCACGAATCTGCTCGTCGAGTTTCTTCATCGGCTCGCTCTCGCCGATCAGCAACTCCTCGAGCGTGAAGCGCTGGCTCAGGTCGCGCACTTGATCGCGCAGTTTGCGATCGGCCAGCGCGTGATTGACGGTCAGTAGAACCCTTTCGAGCGACAGCGGCTTCTCGAGAAAATCGTAAGCGCCGAGGCGCGTGGCGCGAACCGCGGAATCGATGTTGCCGTGACCGGAGATCACGATCACGGGCGGCGCGCCCGCGGTCTTGAGCCGCTCCAGCACCGCCATTCCGTCGATGCCGGGGAGCCACAGGTCGAGAAACACGAGGTCGTATTCTTCGCGCGCAAATTGCGCGATCGCCGCCTCGCCGGAATCGCAGAGCGTCGTCTGATGCCCTTCGTCCTGCAGGATGTTCGCAAGCGTCTCGCGGATCGACGCTTCGTCGTCAATGATGAGTATCTTGGCCATGATTTAACGATGTCTCACGCGGGCAACTCGATCTCAAACCTTGTTCCTCGGGGGTAGTTGTCGTGCACGGAAATCCGGCCGTCGTGGTCGTTCACGATGCGATGGACGATGGCCAGGCCGAGGCCGGTGCCGCGGCCTTTGGTGGAAAAGTAAGGGAGGAAGAGCTTCTCCTTGTCGGCGTCGGGAACGCCGCGGCCGGGATCGGCGACTTCGATGACGACGCGATGCGCGGCGCGGCGCGCTGAGACCCGCACTTCACCGGACTCGGTTGCTTCGACGGCATTCTTCAGGAGATTGCCGACGGCACGCCGGATCTGCTCGGGATCGACGAGCAACTCGATGTCGGTGGCGACGGCGACGCTGACTGTGACTCCCGGCTTCACATCGCGATAAAGACCGGCCGCTTCCTGCAGAATCTCGGCGAGTTGCGCGTGGCGCAGATGAACGGCTGGCATCCGTGCGAATCGCGCAAACTCATCGACCATCCGTTTGAGATGCGCGACCTCGGAAACGATCGTCTTCGTCCCTTCATCGATTGCCAGGGCCGTATCGTGATCGCCGTTGCGAAACTTGCGCGCAATCCGTTCGGCCGAGAGCTGGATCGGCGTCAGCGGATTCTTGATCTCGTGCGCGATGCGGCGCGCGGCCTCGTTCCAGGCGGCGAGTTTTTGCGCCTGCATAAGCGAAGTCGAGTCCTCGATTGCCACGACCCAACCCTCGTCGCCACTGCCGCTGAGCCGGGCCACCGACACTTCGAGATAGCGGAGCTCGCCGCCGCGGATGAGCGTGATCTCGCGCGCGCGGCCTCCGCGCGCTGTCAGCTCGCGCAGCGTTTCAAACAGCGGCGTGAGGTCGCCGGTCAGGACATCGGCAAGGTTCGCGCGCGGCTGCGAATCGGCGGGCTCGTCGACCTGCAGCATTTGCAGCGCGGCGTGGTTGATGCTCAGCAGATCGAAATTGTCGCTGAAGGCCAGAATGCCGGCCGAGACGCTGTCGAGCACGGTCGAGAGATAGCGGTTCGCCTGCGTCAGCGCCTGCCGCTGTTCGTCGAGCTGCGTGGACATCTGGTTGAACGACTCGATGAGCCTTCCCACTTCGTCGGTCGCCTCGACGGCCACGCGATGTCCATACCCTCCCTCCGCCAATTTCCCCGTCGCCTCGGCCAGCGCTTTGATCGGAATCGTGATCCGCCGCGATGCATAGATCGACGTCCACAAGGTTCCGAAGAGAACGGCCAGGGTGACCGCAAGAAAGAGCGACGTCTGCGAAGCCTTCAATGTCGGGCGCTCTGCGTTGAGCTGCTCAAAGGTCTTGTGCGCGATGATCGACTCGTCGATGAGACGGCTCATCGCCACCGGAATGAAGACTCCGGCGATGGCGATGTACGGCGTCGCGCCGACGCGCGTGGCAACGCGAATCCACTTTCCGCTGGCGCTGACATCGATCTTCGTGCCCTGCCCGCGCGCGAGGACCTCGTCGAAAAACCGGCGCGGCGGCTCGGACACTTCCTGAACCGGCGCACGCGGGTTGGCGACGACTCGTACCAGCGCGCCGTCGCGATAGAGACCGACCATGTCGACGCCATGAAACTGCTGGACGTGACTGAGAACGCTTTCGAGTTGCGCCGGATCATCGACCTTCGAGCTGAACGCGATCTCGCGCGCTGCGGCCGCCGCCATCGATGCCGACTGATCCTGCGCCATCTGCGCAATCGTTTCGCCATTCGTCAGGATGCGGCTCACGGGGGCGTTGAACCAGTGATCGATCGACGTTCGCAGCAAATCGGTAGCGAAGAAAAACAAGATGAGAACGGGGATCAATGACGTCGCCACCCAGGCAACGGCCAGCTTCGTGCGGAAGCGTGATCCGAGGATGCCGCGCTGGCGCTCGAGGACGAGCTTGACGACGCCGCGAAGCAGCACGAAGAGGATTCCGAAGATCAACAGAACGTTGATGTTCGCGAGAACGAACAGCAGCATCTGGCTGCTCAGCGCTTCGGTGGAGAGCTCCTTCGCGCGCTGGACGGCGTAGTAGATGAGACTCGTCGCCGCCAGCAGAAGCAGCGGCAACGTAACGATGACGCGCGGATCCTTTCGATGCCGGAGAAGGAGCGCGCGAAGACTCATCGCCCGTTCTCCGCTTGCACCGTCACGCGCACGGCTTTCCAGCGCGTCGAAATCTCCCACGGGATGAAGTACAGCAGCCAGCCGCGCATCAGGTCGGCCTTGACTCGCACCATGATTTTGTACGGCGGACGCTTGCCGATATCGAAAAGGGCCGGCTCGTCGATGTTCGTCATCGCCTTCTCCAGCGATGCCAGATCGTTGAACGTCTCCGAGCGGACGAGCTTGTGATCGCGACGGTAGTTGAGGAGATATTCGCGCGTCAGCGAGTTGAAGGTGGCGATGACTTCGATGCGCGATCGGGCGATGCCT
>DATAMS010000588.1:0-12258 GCA_036260495.1 Thermoanaerobaculia bacterium | reverse complement strand
GGGCCATTGATGTGGATGTCGAGGTCCGTGATGCCGCAGGCCATGAGTGCGGAGAGAAGATGCTCGACGGTGCCGACGGAAACGTCGTCGCGGCCGACCGTCGTCGCATGATCGAGTGCCGTCGTGGACGCCTGCAGCGCGGGAATGCGGATGCCGAGGTCGGCGCGGACGAAGGTGATGCCACTGCCGGCATGGGCAGGATGAAGCTCGACTTTCGTGTAAATGCCGGAGTGGAGGCCGATGCCGGTGATGCTGACTTTGGTGCTGATCGACTTTCGTTTTACGTGCATGGACGGGCCTGCAAGGTCCAAGCGAGGTGCCAGCGGCGCACAACCACGTCGAATTGCATTTAAGCGTTTTGTTTGCTGGTGTTTATCGGCCAACCGAGTCGTTGCTTGTTTCCGCGATTCTGTGGTGGGCTTGGGTCAGTAGTGTGGCTCTCTGACCACACGGCCCGCCTCAGCGCTGCTTCATCGCGACGGCAGCTTCGCGCACCGCTTCTTTGCGCTTCTCGGTCTCACGCTTGTCGTACAGCTTCTTGCCGCGCACGACCGCGATCTCGACTTTGATTCTGCCACCTTTGAAATACAGCCGGAGCGGCACAACCGTCAGCCCCTTCTCGACGACCTGCTCCCGCGCCTTCTCGATCTCCTTCCGATGCAGCAAAAGCTTGCGCGACCGCTCCGGCTCGTGGTTCTGCAGGTTTCCGTGCGTGTACGGAGAGATGTTGGCGTTGAAGAGAAAGGCCTCGCCGCCTTTGAACAGAACGTAGGCATCCTTCAGATTCGCTTTCCCATCACGCAGCGACTTGACCTCCGTGCCCCGCAGCGACAGCCCCGCCTCGTACTTCTGCAGGATGAAGTAGTCGTGATACGCCTTCTTGTTCGAGGCGATGAGCTTCTCGCCAGCTTCAGACTTGGTGGCCATGGGGCCGCGGATTCTACTCGATGAATTCGATGCGGGCGGTGTGGCCGGAAGAGCGGGCGAGGCGGCGATCGCGGGTGATGAGTGGGACGTCCAGGAGTTCGGCGAGTGCCACGTAGGCAGCGTCGGCCGCCGTCACGTTTGCTCTCAACGACCAAATACGCTGGCGCAAAAGCGTGTGTGAATAGCGCTCAATCTCGAAGTTCGCAAAATCTTCAAGGGTTTCAGCCAGCCGCTCGTCGGAAAGGAGGCGCCGGAGCCACGAATGTCGCAACGAGCTGAGAACTTCGATATCGACGACGTGCGGCGCCACCAGATCGGGGATGCTGAGGACGTAATCGACAAGATGATCGGAATCGGGCGTAATCAGAACGTCGACAATTAATGACGCATCAATGACGATCACCGAACAGCTCCCGATCGTTCTCCTCTCGTGCGGCGTGAACCAGGTCAGCGCCTGACATCCCAATGTCGATACGCGACCGCGACTTCAGGCGACGGAGCAGTTCCGCCTGCGACCCGTGGGGAGCAGACCGTTCAGCTTCCTGCAGTAACAGTTCCTGCAAGCTCAGTCCTGCCTCCGCCGCTCGTCTCAATAGATCCTCGTGGCGTTTCGTGGCTGTCTCGTGAGTCACGGTGGTCATGGCATGAAGATGCATCGCGACCGCCTCACCTGTCAACCCTGTCAACTTACCCTGTTACAATCCGCGCGCTTTTCCGGGGAGCGCAAACAATGACGAAAAAGAACATCGTCCACGTCGTGGGAACGGGCACGATCGGCGAGCCGCTGATTGGATTGTTCACGGATTTCAAGGAAAAGTGGGGCATCGACGAGGTCACGTTCCACAAGCGAACGCCGAAGTCCGATGACCGGGCGATGGTCGAGCACCTCATCAATCACGGTGGACGACTGGTCGTCGACGAGGACGCACGCGAGGAGTTCACCCGGCTCGGGCACCGCGTTTCTTTCACGACGGAGCAGGCCCTCGAGCGCGCCACCGTCATCGTCGATTGCACGCCCGCCGGCAACGACAACAAAGCGAAGTACTACGACCGCTGCACCGGCCCGAAAGGCTTTCTGGCACAGGGCTCGGAGTTCGGGTTCGGGAAGCCGTACGCGCGCGGCATCAATGAGGAAGTGCAATCGCCGGACGAGCGCTTCGTGCAGATCGTTTCGTGCAACACGCATAACATTTCCGTGCTCCTCAAGACGATCGCCATCCGCGACGGCAAGATCAACCTCGCCGCCGGCCGCTTCGTCTGCATGCGCCGCGCGAATGATGTCTCGGACAACAAAGGATTCGTGGCCGCGCCCGAAGCCGGCAAGCACGACGATCCGGAATTCGGCACGCATCACGCCCGCGACGCCTATCACCTCTTCCAGACCATCGGCGAGAAGCTCAACCTCTTCTCGTCCGCGATCAAGATCAACACGCAGTACATGCACACACTCTGGTTCGACCTCGATCTCCGGCACGACACGACACTCGAAGAGGTCAAGTCGCTGCTGCGCTCGAATCCGCGCGTGGCCTGCACGAACAAACGCTCCGTCAACCAGATCTTCTCGTTCGGACGCGATCACGGCTACTTCGGGCGCATCCTCAACCAGACGGTGATGCCGATGTCGACGCTGACCGTGCCGAATCCGCGCAAGGTCGTCGGCTTCTGCTACACGCCGCAGGACGGCAACTCGCTCCTCTCCTCGATCGCGGCCACGCTGCGGTTTCTCGACGTTACGAAGCTCGAAGAAAATCTCGACGTTCTGCGCCCGTACATCTTCCGGGAAATCTGATGGACGATCACCGGCCGTCTCGCGAGACTCTGCGCACGGTCGTCATCTTCATCACCGCGGCAGTGCTGGCCGCGGCACTCGTACGGCGTTACCACTCGCTGGGCGGACCGTACTTCGAGTTTCCGAAGACGGTTCAGGATCACGTTGCGCCAACGTTCTATCCCAGCCGCGATGCGATTCTGCTGGCCGCCGCAGCCGCCGAGATCATTCCGCGCGGCGCCACCGTCACGGCGATCCAGCCATCGCAGGCGCCTGATTACGACGTCACCCTTTACATGACTGCCGCGGGGATGATGCCGCGTCACCGCATCATTCCGCCGGCTCTCACCGCGAACGATCCGGCCGCGCTTCCGCAATACGTCCTCGCAGTCCGCGAACCGTTCACGAATCCGCACTATCGCCTCTTCCGGGAGATTCCTGAGGGACGCATTTACGAGGTCGTGCGTTGAAGGATGTGCTCGCGTTTTGCGCGTACCTGCTCTTGCCGCTGACCGGCATCGGCATCTGGCGGCTCCCTTCCATCCGCCGCCTCGACCTCGGCGGGCGCATCGCCGCCGCCGGCGCTGCCGGTGCCGCGATCGTGGCCGCACTTCTTGCTCTGCTGTCGATCGCGTCGATCCATTGGAGTCGCGCCGTCGTGTTTCCGGCCATCGTTGTCATCACTGTCATCAGTATCTATTTCGCGCGTCCGCTGAAACGCTCAGCCAATCCGAAAAATCGAACCGACGGATGGGCGATCGCGGCGCTGACAATCCTCGCGATCCTCGTCATCTACGGCCTCATGACGGCCCGCATGAGCTGCGGCGATCTCCATTTTTTCTGGGGACCAAAAGCTGTCCATTTCTACCGCGATGGCGGCGTCACCGTCGGCTTCCTCGGCGACCTCGCCGCCGCGCGGATGAATCCCGGCTATCCGCTGCTGTTGCCGCTGCTCTACGTTTGGTCCGAGACGATCGCGGGCCAGTTCTCGTGGTGGTCGGCAATCCTGTCGACGGCGCTGTTTCTCTCCGGCAGCGTCGCGCTCCTGCGCAGCACTGCGCGCGATGGCCGCGGCGCCGTACTGATGTGCGCCACGCTCGCATCTGCGCTCGCAGTCGCCGACGCAGCCGGCGCTGGCGAGCCGCCGCTCATCTTTTTCGAGACGCTGGCCATCGTCGCCGTCACGTTCATCCGCGAGCCGCGCGATCAGACCATCCTCGCGGCCCTCGGCATCGCTGGAGCGGTGATGACGAAGATCGAAGGGGCAACGTTTGCCATCGCCGTCGTGATCGCCATGCTCATCCTTCGGCGCGGCCCGAAGCGGGTTCTCTTCATCGCGCTGCCAGCGGCGGTTTTACTCAGCGCATGGCTAGGATTCGTGAAGTTTCACCACCTCGACGAGTACTACCGCGGCGCAACGATGCCTATTTACTTTGCGGCACTTCCGAACACGCTCGTCACCCTCGCGAAAGCAGCCAGCTACGAGATCTACGGACTTCCCTGGCTGGCGCCGATCATTCTTTTCATCCTCGGCCCCAACCGGCGCAACGCCATCCTTCCGATGACGATTGCCGTTCTGACGTTCATCGCCGCGATCTTCTTTTACATCCACCTGCCCGACCCGACGTGGTGGATCCTCTCGTCCGCACCGCGCGTGTTGCTGACGCCGCTGACAGCGCTGCTGATTGCCTCCGCCGCTGCGTGGCGTTCAAACGTCAGCTTGAACTAATCGACCTTCGCGTCCACTACAGAATCTCCTTCACGGTCTCCGGCGGCCGCGCCACCACCGCCCGATCGCCGCGTACGACGATCGGCCGCTCGATGAGGATCGGATTCCCGGCCATCGCACGCAGCACCTCCTCGTCCGGCGTTGTGTCGCCGAGGCCGAGGGCTTTGTACTGCGGCTCGCCGCGCCGCACGATGTCGATCGGGCGAACGCCGAGCAGCTTCACGATGCGGCGCAACTCGGCGACGGACAGCGGATCGCGCAAATACTCGCGGACCGGCAGCTCAACGCCGGCATCGCGGACGAGCTCCAACGCAGCGCGGCTCTTGCTGCAACGCGGATTGTGGAGAAAGAGGTCAGTCATGGGCGAAGGATATCGCGCGAGGAGTCTCGCGAGCCGGGTGAGGCAAACCGTTGTCTACGCCGGCTTCTTCGGCGAAGACGCACTCAGTGTGCGGGCCGCCGCCGAGGCCTTCTGCGCGAGGGCGCGATGCCGTTTCGTGGCGGCGGCTTTGTGACCGGCGGCCTTGCGGCGGCGGGTGAGCGCTCCCCTTTGTGCTGGCGTTTTTGACATCACGGCTCCTGCGAAATCCTCGCGGACGCCCGACTTCAAACTCACTGCTTGGAGACGCAGCGAATGGTAGCGCACGCGCGTCGAAGCAAGCGCGAAGCGGCCCAGGATCGGCGACGCAAGGAACGGAAGTCATCTGGCAATTCCAGTCTGTTAACCGCGAGAGGGTTTGCTCCGTTGCAGATTGCATCACTCGACCGGAGCACTCATGCATCGAGCAATCAACCTCGGCATCGCGGTCTGTTCATCGATCTTCGTCATCATCCTCGGGATCGCGGCCTACTGGGATCCGGCAATACGAGTCCTGCACGCTTTCGAAGCTTTGCCATACGTCGCAGTTGCGGTGTGGTCGCTGCGCCGCAACCGGCTCGCCTATCCCCTTGGTTTTGTCAGCGGTGGTTTCTGGTTGTGGACGGCTGGGTTTCTCACAACCTTCATTCGGAACGGCTTCGAACGCCTGGCAATGCTCATTCGAACCGGCGGAGTTGACCGCGTCGATATTCTGATCGCCGCTCCCGCTGCGATCGCAACTTCCGGCTTGGCTCTGCTGTCGCTGACGGGCTACCTGCAGCAGCCAGAGAAATCGCGGCGCGAAGTCGCGTTATTCATCGCCGCACTGGTGATCGTTCCAGCATTCTTCATCGCCATCTTCGCCGCATTCGCGCCGCAATACCTGGGGATGTTCACGCCGCTCGTCCGGCGCATAAGACCCCCGGCCGAGTAGGAGTAGCGTTTTCAGAACACGGTCGCGATCGACCGAGATCCTCAGGCGACTCCGAGGGTTCGACAGGTGATCGTAGAATCGACAACGTGAAGCGACTACTTCTCCTCCTTTTCTTCTATGCCTCCGTTGCGTTCGCGGGCGACGGCACTCTGCAGATGGCGAGCATCAGCGATCTCAAACTCGACAGCGGCCAGGTCATTCGCGATTGCCGTATCGGCTATCGCACGTATGGCGCGCTCAAGGCGGACCGGTCGAATGTCATCGTCGTTACGACCTGGTTTGGAGGGACGACGTCGGGACTGACCGGTTGGATTGGCCCGGGGAAGCTGTACGACTCATCGAAGTACTACATCGTCGCCATCGACGCGTTGGGTGACGGGGTTTCGTCGTCGCCGTCGAACAGCAGCGCACAAGGCGGAGCGGATTTTCCGGCGATTACGATGCGCGATCTGGTTCACTCGCAGCATGAACTTCTGACGCACGAGTTGCGGCTTGAGCACGTTTACGCTGTGAGTGGTCTTTCGATGGGAGGAATGCAGGCGTTTCAATGGGCGGTCACGTTTCCTGATTTCATGGACAAGGTGGTCCCGATCGCCGGGACTCCGAAGCAGACGGCGTACGACCTTCTGCTTTGGAAAACAGAGCTTGCCCTGATCGACAAACCGCAGGGATTGAAGGCCGCGGCGGACATCAATGAGATGCATCTGCACACGCCCGCCTGGATTGCCAGCCACATGATCGACGTGGACAAAGTGATGCGGTCGCACGAACAGGCGTTGCAGAAGATCGATCCATTCGATTACGCCGCCCTGCTGCAGCCGATGATCGGGATCGACATCGGCCCACCCGACAAAATCCACGCGAAGATGTTCATCGTCGTCTCGCTGCAGGATCAGATGGTGAATCCGGCGCCGGCACGCGAGCTGGCGCGGATCACGAAGTCTCCCCTGCTCACGCTCACCGGCGATTGCGGCCATCTCGCCACGTCATGCGAGCAGGAGATCCTCGTTCGCGAGGTCACGCGCTTTCTCGACGCGCGATGAGCAATCGCGAAATCGGATATTGCTTTCAATACCCGAGGCCGCTACTATGCGCTGCACAGCAACATGTGCAGTACGAAAGGCCGGGTGCTCCCCGGCCTTTTTGTGTTTGCACGAATTTCGGGAGGGAGGGGTTGCGATGATGTCAGGGCAACAGATCCAGAGGCTGGCCAAACGACGAAGCTGTCCGCGCTGCAGTCTTGAGAAAACCGAAGGGAACGCGCTCTGCCGGCGCTGCCGGTTCAAACTGCCGCCACACATGCGGCAGCCGCTGGAGGGGATCGTCAACCGCGAAGAATGGGTGGTTGCCAGCGCACTGCGCGCCGCGGCCAACTACTTCGACATTCGCTACAAATCGATCCGGTTCTTTCGCGGGGGACGTGTGCGGTAGGCGCGAATTCCGGGTGACCCTCGCCGCGTGAGCTTAGCCCTTCACGCGGGACGCCGGCTGATGGCCGCGGCGACCGCGCTGGCGAGCGCGGATGGGTCGACCGGCTTGCGCACGTAGCCGGAGAAGCCCGCGGCAATCGTTCGCTCTTCGTCTTCCGGCCGGCCGAACGCGGTGATCGCCAGCACCGGGATGCCGCTCATCGAAGGACGCGCGCGCATCCAGGAGAGGAAGGCAAAGCCATCTTCTCCTGGCATCGCGATATCGCTGATGACGATGTCAGGCAGCCGCTTTTCAACCTCGGCGATGCCCTGCTGCACCGATTGCACTTCGCGCACTTCCGCACCGCATTGCCGCAGCGCCGCGGCGAAGAAGTCGCGAACCGACTCCTGGTCGTCGATGATCAGCACCGACACTCCCTGAAGTTGTATGGAAAGCGCATCCGGCGATTCGATCAGCGGCGCTTCGTGTGCGGCTTCAACGACGCTGGTGGTGGCCGTCTCTTTGAGAAGTGGGAGTCGAACTGTAAACGCCGCGCCCTTTCCGGCCCCTTCACTTGCGGCTGTGACGCGTCCGCCGTGGATCTCGGTGAGGTGACGGACGATCGAGAGGCCGAGCCCGAGACCGCCGGTCGTGCGCGTGGTGGAGCTGTCTGCCTGGCGAAACGGTTCGAAGACGTGTTGCAAGAAGTCGTGGGGGATTCCGATGCCGCTGTCGGTGACCGTAACTTCGACCAGCGCCGCCGTGCGCCGAAGCGTGAGCGTCACGATTCCGCCTGCGGGCGTGAACTTGATCGCGTTCGTCAACAGGTTCCAGAGAATCTGCTGCAGGCGGTTACGGTCGCCGAGCACGAGCACCGTCTCGCCTTGTTCCGGTAACACGCTCCGAAGCTGAATCGTTTTGGCGCTCGCGGCCAGCCGCACGCCATCGAGGACGGCGGAGGCAACCTCGGCGAGGTCGACGACGTCCTGCTCCACGCGGACCTTACCCGTCGCGACGCGCGAAAGATCGAGCACGTCATCGATGAGTTGCGCTTGCAGTTGCGCGCTGTGGTCGATCGATTCAAGACCGGTTCGGCGCAGCTCGTCGTCTTCGCCCTGCATTTTCAGCAATCGCGCCCATCCCAGAATCGAGGTCAGGGGTGTCCGAAGCTCGTGGGAGAGCGTAGCCAGGAACTCATCTTTGGCGCGGTTGAGCCGGTCGAGATCCGCTGCCTGCAGCTCGAGCTGATGCCGCGCCGTGACCTGCTCCGTGACGTCGACGGCGACGATCATGATGCCGTCGGTGGTCTCCTCGCGATTGCGCAACGGCTCCGCGGTGAATTTGAAATAGACATCCGTGACGACGCCGCTTCCCGTTCGATCGAGCTTGACGAGAAACGCTTCGTCCTGAAATGGCCGGCCCGATTCGTACACCATCTCCAGCATGCGAATGACCGGCGATTCTTCATTCAACTCAGGAAACGCCTGCCGCAATGTTTTTCCGGCAACGTTCTTCCGTCCGACCATCTCCTCGTATCGCGGATTGGCAAGCTCGAACAAGAGGTCGGATCCGCGAAGCACGCAGACCGCAACGGGCGCCTGCATGAATTGCTGATGCATACGCTCGCGGGCACGCTCCGCCTCCAGCCGCAGCCGCGACAGCTCGAGATGCGTCGCCACGCGCGCGATCAACTCGCGGGCGGAAAATGGTTTGGCCAGGTAATCGTCAGCACCTGCCTGCAACCCTTCGACGCGCGCTTCTTCTCCGGCGCGCGCGGAGAGGAAGATCACCGGGATGGCGCGAATCCGGGCATCTGCGCGGATCCTGGCGAGGAGATCGAACCCGCTCAGCCCGGGCATCATGATGTCGGCCAGGACGAGATCGGGCGGATTCTCCTCAATCATCGCCAGCGCCGACGCGCCATCCCGCGCGGCGTCGACCGTCCATCGTTCTTCCAGCAGACGAGTCACGTAGTCCCGCATGTCGGCGTTGTCGTCGGCGAGGAGAATCCGTGCGGGATGAAACTGGATCTCGGGAGAGGCGGCCGTCCTGACGTCAGCATCGATCTCGGGCAGCCAGCGCTCCGCATCGCTCACGAACGATGCGGCACGAAGCGCGGCTACCCTCGCCGGTTGCGCCGCGGCGAGATGCTCCGGCGGAAGATGCTGCGATCCGAATGGAATGGAGACGATGAAGGTGGTTGCCTTGTCAACGGCACTCTCGGCTTCGACCGTCCCGCCGTGAAGCCGGACGAGCTCACGAACGAGGGCGAGGCCGATGCCGGTCCCTTCCTGCGTCCGCCCCCGGCTCCCCTGCACGCGATGGAACCGGTCGAACAGAAAGGGCAGCTCATCCGCCGGGATGCCGACGCCGGAATCGCGCACGCGCAGGACGGCAAAGCGTCCCTCGCGCCGAAGCGAGATCGCGATCTCCCCTTCGAAAGTGAACTTCAGCGCGTTCGACAGGAGATTGAAGATCACCTTCTCCCACATGTCGTGATCGACGAACACCGGCTCATCGAGCGCATCGAGATGGAGTGACAGGCTGATGCCTGCGCGCTCGATCGCCGAGCGAAACACGCTGACCAGCTCGCGCGTGAACTCGCGAAGATCGGTCGGCGCGTAGGACGCCTCGATCCGTCCTGCCTCGATGCGCGAGAAATCGAGCAGCGTGTTCACCAGCTTGAGCAGCCGCAGCGCGTTGCGATGGACGAACTGCCATCGTTGCGCATCCGCGGGCCGCACGCTCGAAGGGTCAGCCAGCGCGTCCTCGGTCGGGCCGAGGAGAAGCGTCAGCGGTGTGCGGAATTCGTGGCTGACATTGGAGAAGAACGCCGTCTTCTCCCGGTCGAGCGCCACCAGCGCCTCGGCGCGCGCACGTGCTTCCATCAGCGCCCGCACGCTGCCGATCGTCGTCGCGATCTGCGACGCCACGAGCTCGATGAATCCGCGGTACTTCTCGTCGAATGAGAGGCGCGGGCTCGTTGCCGCGATCAGAATTCCGTACGGAGCAGCGTCGCCCGAGCGTGCGATCGGCAGAACGTGCGCGCGATTGGCTGCCGATCCTTCGGCTGGCTGCACCTGTTCGCCGAGCGCCAGCACGTCGATGAGCGACCCCTCTCCGCTCGCCACGACATCTGCCAGTGGGAAGGGCGAGGCCGCAGAACCGAGATCGATCCGTTCGAGTGACGGCGCCAGCGTGACGCCGGTGGATCCTGCCAACTGAGCGACCGTCTGGCTGTCATCGAGCAGATAGAGAAGCGCGAACGGGATTTCGGGAGTGCTCTCACCGAGCACTTCCAGCACGATGCGGCACACCTCATCGATCGTCGTCGCTTCCTGCGTTCGTGACGCCAAGGCCTGCAGGATCTGAAGCCGGCGCTCGCCGAGGACCCGCGCGGTTGTCTCGGCCACGGTGACCAGGATGCCGCCGACCTCGCCCGACTCATCGCGAATCGGGCTGTACGAAAAGTTGAAGTAGCACTCCTCGAGGAATCCGTGGCGGTCGAGCGGGAGCATCCAGTTGTCCGACCCGACGGCGTTTCCCTGCATCACGCCGTCGAACATCGGTCCGATGATGTGGAAGCTCTCCGCGAACGTCTCACTGGCGCTGCGGCCAAGAGCCTGCGGATGTTTCGTCGAGCCGAGGATGGGGCGATAGGCGTCGTTGTAGAACTGCGTGTAGCTCTTGCCCCACGCGATGTACATGGCGAAGTGATTCTCGAGAACGATGCTGAGCGCCGTGCGAAGGCTCTGCGGCCAGCCATCAACCGGCCCGACACTGGTTTCCGCCCAGTTCACCGACCGCATTAGCTGCCCCATTTCGCCGCCGCCGGCAAGCGGGTCGAGACGAACTGGCTGGCGATCGTTAGGCATGTTGAGAATTTTGGCGGCGAATCCTACACGATCGATATGCAAGAACTGGAGCGGCAGCGACTACGTTTCATCGAAGCCTCCCCTCGCGTTCGGAGCCCCGGGGAAGAGGGCCAAGCGCCATCATGCGCCTTCTGTCAGCAACCACGCATCAAAAAGACTGCCGACGAGTTTGCCGGAACCAGGGCTGTTCCCGCTTGCGATCGTGGTCGCTACGGAGTCAGCGTCCCTTCAATCTCCAGCTTCAACGCTCCGAGCGAGCGGTTGATGTCGGCGATGTACATGACGAGGGAGGCGATCAATCCGATCATGCAGGCGACGAACAGTCCGCCGACGACCGGCGCCGTCACCGCGAGACCGAGCATCGCGCCCACGAAGAGCACGATCACGAGCAGCGCAGCAAACAACACGCTCAAACATGCCGCCGCGATCGCAGCGCGCAGGAGACGCGCTCGTGTCATCAGGATGCGGAGCTGCTCGGTCACGCGTTTGCGATCCGGCGCCGTGATGCTGCGGCAAACGCCCGCGATCTCGCGCGTGCGATCGATCGTTCGCCCGAAGCGCGTGGTCATGCTCAACAGCAGCAACCCGATCCCTGAAATGAGGATGACCGGACCAACGGCGAGCTGCAGCGTCGGGATCAACGTGGAAAGGTGCATGTCGCGGTCAGCGTGGAGCGTCCGCAGGTGAAATGCCACGGTTCCCGTCACGAGCGCGTGTGATGCTTACGTTCTTCCGGACGAGTCCTAAAACCGTTTCACGCGGAGGCGCGGAGATGCGGAGAAAAACAAGAATCTCTCTCCGCGTTCTTCGCGTCTCCGCGTGACCGGTCCCCCGTGGTTCGAGCGGTCGAGTAGAGTCTCCATCACCAATGAGCGACAACCATCTCGATCCTGTTTGCGGCATGACCGTCGATCCCGAACATGCTGCGGGTTCCTCGACTTACCGTGGGCAGACGATTTACTTCTGCGGGCTGCATTGCAAAAAGAAGTTCGATGCGGATCCCGCGGCGTACGCGGGCGATGCGCAGCCGGCGGATGCGGCGGCGGCAGAAACCTACGTCTGCCCGATGGATCCCGAGATGCGGAAGGATCAACCAGGGGCGTGTCCAAAGTGCGGGATGGCGTTGGAGCCGGAGAGGGTTTCCGCGCCCGCTGCGAAGGTCGAGTGGACCTGCCCCATGCATCCCGAGGTTGTGCGGGATGGGCCGGGGAGTTGTCCGATCTGCGGGATGGCGCTGGAGTCGCGCACGACGCAGAT
>DATAMS010000568.1:0-5294 GCA_036260495.1 Thermoanaerobaculia bacterium | reverse complement strand
CGATAGCCGGCCTCGGCTCGACGTTGTGGATGGCCCCTCGCTCGAAGGGCCGCGCCACGCCACGCCAGCGATGCAATCCAGCCGCACGCAGACATTCGTCTCCGTCGGACGGCCGCTTGCCGGCCACACGGTAGACATCGTCGATGGCGACGGACAGCCGCTGCCGGAACGCTGCACGGGAGAGATCGAAGTCAGCGGACCGAGCGTCATCGACGGCTATTGGGAGGAGCCATTTCCCGCGAGCCGCCTGCAGACCGGCGACATCGGTTACATGGCCGGTGGCGAGCTCTTTGTCACTGGACGAAGCAAAGACATCATCATCATCCGCGGCCGCAATCTCCTTCCGAGCCAGATCGAGCTCGTTGTCGAAGATGCCGTCGCGAACGGAATCCAGAACGGTGTGGCCGCGGTCGGCCTCACCAGCGAAACGGAAGCGACGGAAGAGTTGCATCTCCTCATCGAGAGCCGCGAAGTGCCTCCTTCGGATGCTCAGACCGCGGAGGAGCGTATCCGAGAGGCCGTGGCCAGCGCGTTCGAGATCGGCGGAACCTGCATCCACTGGTTACGCAAAGGCTCCATCCCCAAGACGCCGAGCGGAAAGATTCAGCGGTCGCGTTGCCGGGAGCTCGCGCGCGAGCCAGCAGGAGTACTCGTCTCGTGAGCGCAAATGCCACGCATCTCGAGAAGCTGCGGCGCTCCTGTCTCGGCGCGACCATTTCGCGCTATCTGCGCAGCGAGATCGAGATTCTGCAGCCCGGCAAAGCGCGCGTCACGATTCCTTTTCATCCGGAACTGACCCAGAACGCCGGCTTCCTCCACGGCGCGATTCTGTTCGATGCCGCTGACACTGCCGGTTTCGTCGCCGCAAATTCAGTCGAGGAAACGTACAGCGTGCTCACCGCCGACTTCTACATCCGTCTGCTGCGGCCGGTGGAAAAGGAGTCGATCGTAGCCGTCGGAGAAGTCGTACACCGAGGACATTCCTTGATCACGACGCGGAGCGATGTGTTCAACGAAAGCGGCAAGCTCGTAGCCGCATGCCAGGGAACGTACTCGATCAGCCGCATCCTGCTGACGGATGTTCCGGGATATGAATGAGCGAGTCTGCGCGGCTGCGGTTGATCCTGAACGGCACCTTGTTCGTCGGTCTGCACGTCCTGGCCATTGCCGGCGTCGTCGTTTACGGCGCGCGGCCATTCTGGCTCGTCTATGCAGCGTTTGCGTATTCGGTGATGGTCTTTGGAATCACGGCCGGACATCATCGCTATTTTTCCCATCGCGCATTCAAGACCTCGCGTGCGTTCCAACTCGTCATCGCGCTATGCGGTGCCATGGCCGGGCAGCGGGGAGCACTCTGGTGGGCCGGACATCACCGTCACCACCACCGCCACACCGACGCCGAGGGGGATGTGCACTCGCCCGTTGAGGGCGGATTTTTCTGGTCGCATGTTGGCTGGATCCTTTCCGGCGAGCACGCCGTCACTCCAATCGAGAACGTGAAAGACCTGGCTCAGTATCCCGAGTTGGTCTGGCTCAATCGCAACCATGTCGTCCCACCCATCGCGTTCGTGCTGATCTCGGGACTGATCGGAGGCCCGGGTCTGGCGTCGTGGAGCCTCTTCAGCATGATGGCGGTCTACCACGTCATCTTCTCCACGAATTCGATTACGCACCTTTGGGGCACGAGGCGATTCGAGACTGCCGACAACTCGCGCAACAACCCCGTCGTGGCGCTGCTGACGTTCGGCGAGGGATGGCACAACAACCACCATCACTATCCGCCATCCGCGAAGGTCGGCTTCTACTGGTGGGAGATCGACATCTCCTACTCGATCCTCAGGTGTCTCGAAAAACTGGGACTGGTCTGGGACATCAACGTTCCGCCGCAGTCCGTTCTGGACCGAGGTCTGGCCCATTAGGAGCCGCTATGTACGAAGCGCTGTCGATCGGATCGGTTCCTACTGGTGCGGCATTTCGGGACGCGTTGCAAATACCCACGGCACGTCTGGAATCATCGCCCCGGCCAATCACTACGGTGGCTGTAGTCGACTTCATGGGGTTTCTGCAGGATTACATCTCGACGTTCTTTCGCATGCCTCGCGTCGGTCCGGTTCTGATGGGCACGATCCTGCACGAGCGAGGACTGAACGTGCGGGTTTTCTCGGAGACGGTTGCGCCGCTCGACAGCGAAGCGATCGATTACATCTGCTCGGCCGGTCTGGTGGCGATGTCGGTTCTGACGTTTGGAGCGAATCGCGCGTATGCGCTTGCCGGTCTGATTCGCCGCGTCAATCCCACTGCGCGCATCCTCATGGGAGACGTGCATCCGACGATCATGCCGGAGCACTGTCTGCAGCATTGCGACTTCGTCATCCGCGATGAAGGGGACGAGACGATCGGCGAGTTTCTCTCCGCGTTGCAGGGAGAACCGGATGCGCCGGCCTGGGATGAGATCCGCGGCCTTTCGTACTGGCGCGACGGACGGATTGTCCACAATCCCAAACGCGAACGGCCGAAGAACATCGGACGCGCGGCCAATCTCGATCTGGTCGAAAAATTCATCCAGCCGGATGTCTATTCGCTCGTGAAACAGGGAAAGCTCAGCATGGCTGTCCTTCAGGCTTCGCGCGGTTGTCCGGTGGCCTGCAAGTTCTGTCTCGGCTCCGCGATCCTCGGCAAGGGATACCGGACGCGCGATATCGAGCTGGTCATCGAAAACCTCCACCACATCCGCCGCATCTCCGGCGGCGACCGGCGTGTGACGTTCATCGTCGACAATCACTTCTTCATCGACCGCAACTGGACCAAGGCACTGCTCCGCCGCATCATCGAGGAGCGGATCAAGCTGCAGTTCATCGCATTCGGACAGTATTTCGTCGGCCGCGATCCGGAGATGCTCGACCTCCTGCGGGAGGCCGGCTTCATCCGCATCTTCTGCGGACTGGAGTCGATCAACGCCCAGACATTGCGCGAGTACAACAAGAACCAGTCCGAGGACGCCATGCGCGAGTGCATCGCGGTCATGCAGGAGCACGGCGTCCGCGTCCACGGCAGTTTCATGCTCGGCGGCGAGACCGATACGATGGAGACCGTCGAGCGCACCATTCGCTTCGCTCTGGAAACCGAAATCGACTCGGCCAGTTTCTATGCCCTTTGCGAGTATCCGTTCGAGAACCACGACTTCGTCCCGAACACGCAGATGCTCCCGCCGTATCGTCTGCTGCCGGACAATCTCGATTATTACAATCTCAACTTCGTCAGCATCTATCCGAAATGCATGCGTCCCAGCCAGCTCCAGCGAGGGCTGATCGATGCACACGAACGGTTCTTCTCCTGGACGCGCCTGGGCCGGAGTCTGGCCGGATTGCGATTCGACCTGGCGCGGATGCGGGGCATGACGCTCTGGGGCCACTACCGTCTGATCCGCCAGATGCGGGCCTATCTCCCCTATCTCGAAGAGCGGGAGGAAGGAAAGTACGACCACCACGACCAGTTGATCGAGAGCGCGCTTGGCCGCGAGCCGCTCGTGTTCGATGCCCCTCCTCCGCGGATTTACGACTCGCTGTTCACGGGCGGCATGCGGGTGGCTGCGCATGCAGGATGACCACCCGCACCGGCGGCTCCAGGCGCACCTGATCCTGCACGGCGCGATCGTGCTTTTTGTGGGGCTCTTCGCGGGCGCACCGTACAACGCCGCCTTGCTGCGCGGGTGGGGCAGCGAGCCGGTACGCGCCTGGGTGCTCGCTCATTCCGCGGGCGTGATGTGCGGCATCATGGCCCTCGCGGCCGCAGGCATCATGCACCGCCTCGCGTTGAGCGATCTCTGGGCCCGGATGATGGCCGGCTCGTTCATCGTCTCGATCTACGCCTTCACCATCGGCATGTGGCTGGCCGCTCTGCTGCCGGCGCGTGGCATCGTTGCCAGCCGGTCGATCGCCGATCGTCTCGTCAACATCTGCTACACAATCGGCGCATGGGGCGCGCTGGCAGGCGCGGCTTTCGCGGTCGCCGGTGCGGCGGCGGCGCTGCGGGCCATCCCCCGGCGCAATCCCCAGAGCGCAACGAGGCATGTCAGCACGATCGTCACGAAGAACGACATGTAGGCCATGTCGGCGATGTTCTCCGTCCACGGCGCCGCGCCCGTGATGCCTTTGCTCGCAAACGGTGTGTGGCGGCTCGTGCCGAAGATCGATGCGAAGAACATCGATCCCCACGCCGAATAGGTGGAGTAGACGAACAACCAGAATGCGACGGCAGCCGACGTTCGTCCCGGAAAATCCATCCGGTCGCGGATCAGTCCCAGAAGGATCAGGAACATCCCCGAGATCAGCGCAACGAGATGCGCCGACAGCGCCATGCGCGGATTGATCACAAAGTACATGACGATCTCCGTGATCAAGCCGAGGAGAAAGAGCACGACCCCGTACCAGATCAGGCGCTGCGCATCACCTCTGGCGTTCATAACTTACCTCCATTACGGTGGCAACATTATGAACGATCCCCGAGACGACAAGGAGAAAAGGTTCTCCTCCGCGTCTTTGCGTAAACAGGTCACGGGCAGGCAACAGGAAGTGGGCCGGGCTGCTGCGGGCCCGCAAACTGGAGCTGGGTGGTTGTGACGACTGCCGAATCCGATCGGATTGTCAGGTTCAGCCATCCATCGGCAATCCGCCCTTCGAAACTCAATGGCGGTCCGCCGTTCTGCACCGGCCCAGGTCCGGAGAGCGTGCCGGTGGTCTTGAAGCGGCCGTCGGAGTCCAGTGCCGACGATGTCTTGAACGTTCCGAAGCGGCAGCCGAGGTATATCTGCGAGTCGGTCTCCCCGACGAAAATCAGGTTTCCCGAGGCATTCCACCAACCGAGAGGGATCTTCTCCGGCGTCACGGCGGCACCCGAAGCTTGCGGCGTGACGAGCGTGATTTCCTGCGTCTGATTGTTCGTAATCGAGACGAAGCCCCAGACCGGTCGTATGGCATCGGAATCGGCGATGTCGATGCGGAGCAGTGCATGGCTGCGGAGCGGCGCGATGATCGGATCGAGCGAAAGCTGCGCCGCGGCAGGAAACAGGCCCTCTCCTCCCTGGGGCGCGGCGCGGAGCGCAACCGGCACCGTCGCCAGCAACGTGCCGTCAGCGTTGTCGCGCACGCGAAGAGTGACCGGCCCGAAGTTACCCGCGTCGTACGCGTAGACGCGAAGCGTGGAACGAAATCGCGCGTCGGTCGGAATGCCCACCAGCCGCAACGTTGCTGCGTAATCCAAGTCCGAGACCACTGGAATCTCGACGCCGTATGCGT
>DATAMS010000566.1:0-1692 GCA_036260495.1 Thermoanaerobaculia bacterium | reverse complement strand
AACGATCTGGAAGTGACGCGCCGCTTTCTGGAACGGCGCGGCTTCGACGTCTCGGCGGCGACATCCGGCGAGGAGGGTTTGGCGCTGGCGCAGGCCATCACGCCAGCTGCCTTCATCGTCGACTATCGCATGCCGATCATGGACGGCTTCGAAGTCACGCGGCGAATCAAAGCGGATCCGCTGCTGCAGACGATTCCGGTGCTGATGCTGACCGGCGCCGATACGTCGCAGACAGTTGTCGAAGGACTCGAGGCCGGCGCCGACGATTTCGTCACCAAGGGCTCGGACACCGAGGTGCTCCTGGCGCGCCTGCGGGCACTGCTGCGCGTGAAGCGCTACCAGGACCAGCTCCGCAAATTGAATCAGCAGATCACGCGCGACTTACAGATCGCCCGGCGTGTTCAGGAAGCGCTCGTTCCGAACGGGATGTTTCGCGGACCCCACATCGAGATCCGTTCCGCCTACATCCCCAGCGAAACGCTCTCCGGCGATTTCTACGACTACTTCCTGCAGGACGAGTTGATGTATCTCTTCGTCGCGGACGTTTCCGGGCACGGACTTCCGGCCTCGATTCTCGTCGCGCTGCTCAAGAGCTACATTCACACCGAGGCCGATGCGCTCAAGCCGTTGTCGTCGTTCATGGCCAGCCTCAACGACTTCCTTTTCAGCGTTTCGCTTCCGACGCAGTTCGCCACGGCGCAACTTTTTCGCATCGACGCCGGCGGCAACCTCGCCTACTCGAACGCCGCGCATCCGCCGTTTCTGCTCTTCAAGCGCGACACCGGCCAAACGCAGATCCACGAATCCCCCAGCCACCTCCTCGGCGCGCTGCCGTCGATGATCTTCGAAGAGCAACGCCTGCAAGTCGCGCCCGGCGACACTCTCTTCGTCCACACCGACGGTCTGACCGATCGCCGCAACGAAGCCGGCGAGTTCTATTCGATCGATCGCATCGTCGCGCTGCTGAACAACTCCGGCGACGCGGATCTCAACACGCTCTACGACCGGATCTACGAGGACGTCTCCACGTTCGCGGCGACCGAGGAGATGCGCGACGACATCGCCTTCGTCGTCACGCGCTTTCACTGAGCACAAAAAACGCGGAGGCCTCGGTGACCTCCGCGTCTCCGCGTGAAATGCTTTTCTAAACGAAGCTCAATACCGATAGTGATCCGCCTTGTACGGCCCTTCCGGCGGCGTCCCGAGGTACTTCGACTGCTCGGGCGACAACTTCGTCAGCTCGACGCCGAGGTGCGCGAGATGCAGCCGCGCCACTTCCTCGTCGAGCTTCTTCGGCAGCACGTAAACCTGCTTCTGATACTCGCCCTTGTTCTGCCAGAGCGCGAGCTGCGCCAGCACCTGGTTCGTGAATGACGCCGACATCACGAACGACGGATGTCCCGTCGCACACCCGAGGTTCATCAAACGCCCCTCGGCGAGGATCAGCACGCTGTGGCCGTCCGGAAAAACCCACTCGTCGTACTGTGGCTTGATCGTCACGCGCTCGACGCCGGCGAACTTCTTCAGTCCCGCCATGTCGATCTCGTTGTCGAAGTGGCCGATGTTGCTGACGATGGCCTTGTTCTTCATCCGCGACATGTGGTCGGCCGTGATGACGTTCTTGTTACCGGTAGCGGTGACGAAGATGTCCGCGCGGTCGACGACAGACTCCAGCGTCCGCACTTCGTACCC
>DATAMS010000564.1:0-6346 GCA_036260495.1 Thermoanaerobaculia bacterium | reverse complement strand
GAAAGAGAATGCTGATCAGCAGTACCGGAGCCCACAACAGCGCGCCGGGCATGCCCGACGATTTGACGCTCGTAATGACGAAGAAGGCGATGAGGAGCAGGAAGCTGAAATCGAGCGTGATGGTGGTGCCGAAAATCGTGCCGAGGTGGAGGCGACCCATGAGGTGGGGGAGTATACGTTGGGGCTCGTTCGTGAATTTCACGCGAAGACGCGAAGGCGCGAAGATGCTTTCCTCCGCATCTCCGCGCCTCCGCGTGACCGGTTTTGACGTTACCCGTTCGGATCGACGCCCAATCCTTTGTCGGTGTTCACGAGCGAAGAGGTCACGGAAGCGCCTCCGTTCGGATCGAGCCCCGCTCCTCGATCAGTCGTCGCCAACGCCGTCGCACCGGAAAGAGACGCAACCAACAGCAGCACCGCTACGAAGTCCATGGTGTTTCTCCTTGGCCGATGAGTACGGCAGGATCTGCATGGAGTTCGACGGATACACAGGTCCGTCACGAAGGCCTTACATTCTTTACGGGGGTCGGTTGTCGGGGGTCGGGAGTCGTAGGGCTCTCCGACGCCCGACACCCGACTCGCGACCCCCGCGAAACCTGTAGAGTTCGCGCGTCATGATCGTCCACCTCATCGACGGCACTTACGAGCTGTTCCGCCACTTCTACGGGATCCGGAGATTCAAGAAGAGCGATCCGCCGTTCGGCGCGGTCGCCGGCGTCCTCGGCACCGTCGTGCAGATGCTCGAAGGTGGCGCGACGCACATCGGCGTGGCTACCGATCACATCATCGAGTCGTTCCGCAACGACCTCTGGCCCGGCTACAAGACCGGCGCGGGAATCGATCACGCGCTGTGGCGGCAGTTCCATCCGCTGGAGGAAGCGCTGGTGTCGATGGGCGTGGCCACATGGCCGATGATCGAGCTTGAAGCCGACGACGCCCTCGCCTCGGCGGCACGCCTCGCCGCAGCCGACGCACGCGTCGAGAAAGTCTGCATCTGGACACCCGACAAAGATCTCGCGCAGTGTGTGGTGGACGATCGTGTCGTGCAGGTCGACCGCAAGAGCGGCCAGATCCGCGACGACGCCGGCGTCCGCGCAAAGTTCGGCGTGGCGCCTGCGCTGATCCCCGACTATCTCGCGCTGGTCGGCGACGCCGCCGACGGCTATCCCGGCATCCCGCGCATCGGAGCAAAGACGGCCGCGGATTTGATCAAGCGCTACGGTCCGATCGAGAAGTTTCCGACTTCGGTGCTCGAGGGCGAGCGCCGCGAGCTGGCGCTGCTGTTCAAGAATCTGGCAACACTGCGAACCGACGCGCCGTTGTTTGACGACGTTGAAGAACTGCGTTGGCAGGGACCGACATCGTCATTCGCCGCGATGGCGGAAAAGGTTGGCGATTCGCGGTTGGGGGTGAGGGTGGCGGCGCTGGAAAAACGGCCCAAAGACGCTTGACGCGCTTGACTTTCCTCCTTACCAATCCTAATGTTTTGGTAAGGAGACAGGCCGTGACCAAATCCACGATTACCGTGAAGAATCAAACGACCGTGCCCCGGGAGATTCGGGAGAAACTCGCGGTTGGTCCGAGCGATGTCCTGCAATGGGAAGTCGTGGGTAATCGTGTCCTCGTGAGTGCTGCGCGATCGTCGTTCCTCGACCGGCAAGGACGAATCAAAGTCGGTCCGGGAGACGTGGTGGAGGACGTCCGAAAAGCGAGAGAGCTCATGGGCCTCAAAGGTCGATGAAACAGATCCTTGTCGACGCAAATGTGTTCATCTCCTTTCTCACCGATCGGGATGCGCGTCAAAGCGAAAGGGCAGCAGCGCTCTTGCGTGGAGCTGCAGAGCAAGAGCAACGGCTCGTGCTTCACAGCATGTCGATCGTGGAGATGATCTACGTTCTGACCAAGCTCTATCACCAAGATCCGGAGAGCGTCGGGGCGGACGTGGCTGACCTCCTGGCAGTGCGGGAAGTGGTTACGACGGACGAGGTCATGTGGAGTCTCGTTCTCGAGCGATGGCCGCGAACGATCTTGGAATTAGGTGATGCGATTCTCGCTGCTGCCGCGAGTGGCGGTCAGTTCGACGCCGTCGCGACGTTCGACCGCAACCTGGCCAAAAGACTTGTGAAGCAGGGTTCGACTTTGTTCTGGCCCGTGTTACCGGCGTAGCGCGTGCAGGCTACGGCGTCTCTTTGGTAGACGGTTCTATTACCTTCCCCGCATTCGCTCGTTCGCACTCAGAATCGCGCCTCCCATCGCGCTGAGCGAATGCACGGTCTGCACGGCGCCGCAGCCGATTGCTTCGCGGGGCATTCCGAAGACGGCGCAGGATGCTTCGTCCTGCGCGAACGTGACGGCGCCGGCGGTGCGCATTTCGAGGAGGCCGGTTGAGCCGTCGTTGCCCATGCCGGTGAGGATTACACCGATCGCGTTGCTACCCGCGGATTGGGCGACCGAGCGGAAGAGCACGTCGACGCTTGGTTTGTGGCGCGAGACGAGCGGGCCGTCGTTGAGGGCGACGCGATACTCCGCACCGTCGCGCTGGACGAGCATGTGGCGATTGCCGGGAGCGATCAGCGCGCGGCCGTCGATGATGCGATCGCCGTCGGCGGCTTCCTTCACGTCCATGCGGCAGGTTTGATTGAGGCGCTGCGCGAACGCAGCCGTGAAGACTTCGGGCATGTGCTGGACGATGACCATGCCCGGCGCATCGCCCGGCATGCTCTCGAGAACCTCGCGCAGCGCCTCGGTGCCACCGGTCGACGCGCCGATGGCCACGACTTTGCGCGTGGTGCGTGCGAGCGACGCGCGCGCGGCCGGCAGGATGACGTCTGGCGAGTGACGTTTCTCGATGAGCATCGCCGGCCGCCGCGGGAGCACGCGGGCGTGTGCGGCGGCGCGGATCGTTTCGATCAGCATTTCCGTCGATTCGTTGAGGAAGTCGTGCAGCGCGACACGCGGCTTGGCCACGATCTCGACCGCGCCTTCTTCCAGCGCCTTGAGCGCCGTCTGCGTTCCGCGTCCGGCCAGCGCCGAGCAGATGACCACCGGAATCGGATCGGTGGCCATCAACTGGCGAAGAAACGTCAGGCCGTCCATGCGCGGCATCTCGATGTCGAGCAGGATCACGTCGGGCCGGTTGCCACGCATTTTGTTGCGGGCGATGAGCGGATCGGCGGCGACGCTGACCTCGATGCCGGGATCGCGGCGGCAGATGGCAATCATGGCTTGACGCATGACCGCCGAGTCGTCGACGACGAGAAGCTGCAGCCGCGGTTTCATCGTGATCTGCCGTTAGAACTGCACGAGCATCTTCAGTCCCACGCGCGTGTCGCGGGGACGCGGCACGCTGTAGTTCTGCTGTTCGAGCGAGTCATAATCGAGCAGAACCGAGGACGACATTTTCTGCAGGTTTGGAATCCAATAGGCCACGCCGGCGATGTTGCGGCGCCGTTGCTGCGACGTTGACGAATCGGGCTTCATTTCGTCGTGCCGCAGCAGCAATTCCCAGCCATTCGTCAGCCGAGGGTTGAGCCAGACCGACCAGCCGTTGCCGGAGACTTCGCGGCCGGCTGCTGATGTCTGATCTTTCGTGTTGAGATGCTCGAAACCGGCGGTGAAGCGTGCGTGCTCGTATGTGACCTGTTGCAGAAAGCGCCGCCGCGCCGCCGCTTTGACGTAGTTGTCGTCGTCATAGAAAGCCGTTACGCGTAATCCTTTTCCGAGCGCGGACCGAGGCAGCGGGCGCAGGGTTCCGCGAATCTGAACCGCTTTCTGGTTATTCGCTTCCGCTTTGCTGTAGCCCTCACCGTTGTAGATGCCGGCGTGAATGTCGCCGTAATCGCCGGGAATGTTGTAATGACCGGAAAGACCGGCGTCGGATGAGGTGACGAATCCTTCGCGCTCGATGAAGAGCGTGCCCTGGAAGCGGTAGCGATAAATCCCCTCCGTATAGTCGAGCAGCGGCGTTTGCTGCACGCCGAGGCGCAGCCAGGAGCCTTTGGTCGTCCAGTCGTCGAGATTGAATTGGGCGTAACCGTATTTCAAACGGAATGTCTGCGAGCCGTTGAGCGAGCTGCCGTTGCCGGTTTCGCGCGCAATGTCTGGAGTAATTCGGAATGAGATGTAGTGATTGAGCTGGCCCGTCAGATTGAGGTAAGCGCGGCTGACGTTGAACGAATCCGGATGAATAGCGTTGCCGTCGCTGTCTTTCGAAACAGGAGCGGCGATGTATGTGTAGTCGCCGAAAATCGTCGCACCGATTTTGAATGACGGCGCGTCAGCCGGCGCCGGCGTTTGTGCGTTGACGGCAATGCTGCCGAAGAGTGCGACGGCGCAGGCCAGTGGCTTGAGAAACGGATGGAACGCTCGCATGGATGCTCCTTTTCTTCTATGACGCCTGTTGCTGGCGCTGCGCGCGGCGATAGGCGGTTGGGCCGGCGTGCTCGAGGGTGTGAGTCGTTCCGGTCAGACTCTCTGCGTGTCCGAGGAAGAGAAGTCCTGCCGGCGATAAGTGCTGCGTCAGGCGATTGATAACGTCGGTTTTCGACTCGCGGTTGAAGTAAATGAGAACGTTGCGGCAGAAAATCAGATCGAAGGAATCGCGGATTGCGTAATTGCGGTCATTGAGATTGATGCGGCGGAATTCGATCATCGATTTCAGCCGCGGATGCGCGCGCATGCGGCCTTCTTCGCTGCGAATCCCGCGCAGCATCCAGGCTTTCCGGAAACGCTCGGGGATGTCGTTGCTGCGCTCGATTGGCCAGACGCCTTCGCGAGCGGCCGAGAGAACGCGCGTCGACAGATCCGACGCCAGGATCTCGACCGACCATCCTTCGCTGTCCGGAAAATGCGTGCCGAGGACCATGCCGAGCGTGTACGGCTCTTCGCCAGTGGAGCAGGCTGCGCTCCAGACGCGTATCTTTTTCGGGATGGTTCCGGCGTCGCCGAGGGCGCGCCAATGCGGCAACACCGTCGCTTCGAGAAACTCGAACTGCTTCGGCTCGCGAAAAAAACGCGTCTCATTGGTCGAGATGCAATCGAGCATCAAAGTGCGCTCGTCAGCATTCGCCTCGACCTGTTCGTAGTAGTCCTTGAAATTGTCGAGACCGAGCGCGCGCAGCCGCTTCGTCAGGCGTCCGCTGACGAGCGCTTTCTTCGCCTCGGACAGATGAATCCCAGCCTCGCGATAGATGAGCTCCTGCAGCGACCGGAACTCGCGGTCGGACAACGGGCGGATGGCGTTGGCGTCGATCATGGCGATTTACTCAACAGAAACGTGCGCGCTTGTGGAAAGCCCGGCAGGAACGCTCGGCTGATCCTCGATCGCCGCAGTGACTGCGGTAAGAATCTCTTCGGTCGCAAGGATTTTGTCGATGTCGAGAATCACGACGAACTTGCCGTTGCTCGTGGCCATGCCGAGAACGCAGTCGACACGAACGCGCGGACCGAACGCCGGCGCCGCCTGGATCTGATCGGGTCCGAGCTCGACGACCTGATGCACGGAATCCGTCATCACGCCCATCACGAGCGCTTCGTCATCGACGTGCAGCTCGACGATCACGACGCATGTTCTGCGCGTGATCTCGGTCGGCGGCAGGCCGAACTTGATGGCCAGATCGATCACAGGCACGACCGTTCCGCGCAGGTTGTGGACGCCGCGGATCCAGGGCGGCGTGCCCGGGACCCGCGTGACGACGCCGCACTCGATGATGTCGGTGACCTGTAGGATCGAGAGCGCGTACTCCTCTCCTGCCAGGAAAAACGTCAGGTATTGATTGAGCGACTTCACTACTAACGTGCTGTTCATCATCGTCTCCTAGAAATGCGTGTAGTCGGCGTAGGCCGCCGGAGTGGCGCTGGCCGCGGCGGCGGGGAGCGGACGAACGTTGCGGAAGGGAGCGACCGGCGTTGTCGTTTCGCGCGGCCGGTGCGCGGCGTTGTGGCCTCCGGTGGAGCTCTTGAAGAACGAGATCGTCTGCTGCAGCGCCTCGGCTTGCGAGGACATCTCTTCGGCAGTCGAGGCCAGCTCTTCGGATGCCGAGGCGTTCTTCTGCGTGACCTGATCAACGAGCGTCATGGCGCGATTGATCTGCGCGACGCCGCCGGACTGCTCGATCGATGCTGCGGTGACTTCGCGAACGAGGTCGGCGGTCTTGCGGATGGTCGGCACGAGCTCGATGAGCAGCCGGCCCGAACGTTGCGCGACGTCGACGCTGGACGTGGCCAGTGCTCCGATGTCTTTTGCCGCAGCCTGGCTGCGCTCGGCGAGTTTGCGCACCTCGGTTGCCACGACAGCGAAGCCGCGGCCGTGGTCGCCGGCGCGCGCTGCTTCGATGGCGGCGTTCAG
>DATAMS010000561.1:0-4179 GCA_036260495.1 Thermoanaerobaculia bacterium | reverse complement strand
GACGCCGCTTTCGCTTGGAGCGGGCGCGCCGCTCGGACCGGAAGGACCGATCGTCGTGATCACCAGCGGCACATCCGCGTTCGTCGCTCGCATGTTGCGGCTACCACGGCGGCTCGTACGCGGGATGATTCCTGTCGGCGTCGCCGCAGGAATAGCGGCGATCTTCAACACGCCGATCACCGGCGTCGTTTTCGCGCTCGAAGAAGTCTTCGGTTCCGCGGAGCGCGGTCTCCTCGGCGGCGTGATCGTCGGCGCGGTCTCGGCCGCGGTCGTGGAGCGCACGCTCCTCGGCGGGCAGCCGATTCTCGCAGCTCCGTTCGCGAACTGGGGCGATGCGCGCGAGCTCCTCGGATTCGCTCTCATCGGCATTCTCGCCGGCGTCGTTTCCGGTTACGCGATCACGCTCACGCACCGGCTCAAGCGGCGATGGGCGCTGGCGATGCCGTCGATGCCGTTGCGCGCCGCGATTGGCGGACTGTCGATTGGTGCACTCGGCCTTCTCGCTCCCTCGATTCTCGGCGTCGGCTACGACTCGGTTTCGTTCTGGCTGCATGGCGGCGGAACGGCGGAACAGACGGCGCTGGCATTCGGCGCGAAGACGGTCGCGTTCATCATCGCCATCAGCGCGGGAGTCCTCGGCGGAACTTTCGCGCCATCGCTGTTCATGGGCGCGGCGCTCGGCGCGGCCATCGGTCATCTTGCGCAGAAAGTCTTCCCCGGAGCTGGCATCGACACGCGCGCCTACGCGCTCCTCGGCATGGGCTCGTTCTTCGCGGGCTTGCTGCGCAGTCCGATCTCCGCGGTGCTGATCGTCGTCGAGCTCACGCGTGACTACGAGCTGATGGTTCCGCTCATGCTCGCCGTGTCGCTTTCCGTGATGGTCTCGCGGCGCATCTCGCGTCACAGCATGGTCGAGCAGCAGATGATCGACGAGGGCTACATCGAGGCGAAGGAGTCTTCCGATCCGCTCGCGAACGTGCGCGTGTCCGAAGCGATGAAAGCGAATCCGATGACCGTTCCCGCGAACGTGACGCTGCTCGACGCGGCGCGCGCTGTCGCGGGAACGCACCACCGCATCTATCCGGTCGTGGATGCCGAGGGGAGATTCGTTGGCGTGCTGTCACGCGAATCGATCGAGACCGCAGCGCGCGAGAACACGCTCGATGCCGCCGTACTCGCCAGCACCGAGCAACCAAAACTCATCGCCACCGGCAGCGAGCTCCTCATCGACCTCGTGCAGCGCATGCAGCAACACGGCACCGACCGCTCGCCGGTCATCGACAACGAAGAGTCGCGAAAAGTGACCGGCTTCATCAGCCCCTCGGACATTCTGCGCGTGCGGTTACGGCAGACGAAAAGTGAGGATGAATCGCCGTTTGAGTTGTTTGAGTGAGGCTCTCCTCTTTTCTTTACCAAGCACGTTCGATGAAGCGCCTCCTCCCATTTCTTCAACCTCGAGTTAGTCGATTGCACCGCTCCCCTCATCCGCCTTCGGCACCTTCTCCCCTCGAAAAGCACGAGGGGAGAAGGCGCTCGATGTTCGTGACTGGCGAGAATTTCAAAAGGGGGAGCACGTCTGGAGGAACTGATTTTCCGTCGCCGAGAACTTTCAATCGAGCGCCTTCTCCTCGAGTTACTTCAGCACTCCAAACCTGAGGTCAGTCGATTGCGCCGCTCTCCTCATCCGCCTTCGGCACCTTCTCCCCTCGAAAAGCACGAGGGGCGAAGGCGCTCGATGTTTGTGACTGGCGAGTGGGACTCTGTTCTTTTTCTTCACCAAGAACTCTACCTACGAGCGCCTTCTCCCCCCGCGCTTTTTGCGGGGGGAGAAGGTGGCGAAGCCGGATGAGGGGGCGCAAATACCAGACTGGTGTGGCGATCCCGCCTCACTCTCCCGCGATCACCTGCGCGATTTGCGAGGCCAGCTCGATCGGATCGATCGGCTTTCGCAGAACGCGAGCGAAACCATCGCCGGGGATGTCGCTTCGGGCGCTGAGGGCGATGGCGGGGAGCGACGGTTTCATCTCGCGGACGCGGACCATCATCGTCAGGCCGTCGGTGCCGGGCATGGCGATGTCGGTGATGAGCAGGTCGTGATCGCTGGCGTTGAGTGCGAGCAAGGCTTCGTCAGCGGAACGCGCCGTCGTCACACGCGCGCCGCAATGACGGAGCACTGTGGCGACGAGGTCGAGCGTCGGTTGCTCGTCGTCGACGACCAGAATTTGCTTTCTGCCCAGATCGGGTAGCGCGGCCACATCGATCCGATTCGTTCGCTCGACTTCGAGTGTGGCCGGGAGCTCGACGACGAATATTGCTCCTTTGCCTCGTCCGTCGCTCGATGCCTGGACGTTTCCGCCGTGAAGCTCGACGAGATGGCGGACGATGGCGAGGCCGAGACCCAGCCCTCCATGTTTCCGCGTCGAACCTCCCTCGGCTTGCCGGAACCGGTCGAAGACATGCGGCAGAAACAAGGGATCGATTCCGGCGCCGTCGTCGCGGACGGTAATGCGCGCAACTGCGTCGTCGCGCTCGAGGATAACTTCGATGCGGCCATCGCGCCGGGCGAATTTCACGGCGTTGGCGAGCAGGTTCCAGAAGACCTGCTGCAGACGGCTGGCGTCGCCCTGAATCGCTCCCGTCCAGCGTGATGTGTCGACATCCATCACGATCGACTTTGCGGTCAACGCCGGCTTCAGCGCGTCGGTGGCGGCATCGATGACGGCGCGAAGATCGACCGGGCCGCGCTCGAGGCGGAACTTGCCGAGGATGATCGAGGAGACGTCGAGGATGTCGTCGATCAGCTTGGACTGTGCGAGCGTCGAATTCTCGATCGCGTGGAGGCCGGTCTTCTGCGTCTCCGCATCGACATTGCCGAGGGAGAGAAGGCGAACCCATCCCAGCGTTGCGGTCATCGGCGTGCGCAGCTCGTGCGACACCGTTGCCAGGAACTCGTCTTTGGCGGCACTGGCGTGAACGGCCGCGCGGTAAAGCCGGGCGTTGTCGATGGCCGTGGCCACGCGGCGCGCCAGCAGGGAGCCCAATTCGATATCGCGCTGATCGTAGCGTCCCGGCGTGGCTGAAACGAAGGAGATCGTGCCGAGGTAGCGGCTCTGCGATTCGATCGGCGCAATGAGTGTCGTTGCCGCACCGAGCTCCCGGATCAGCGCGGCATGGGCATCGTCATATGCCGTGGTGCGAATCACCTCATCGCTCATCTCCAGGATGAACGGCTCCATCTTCGCGAACTGCGCGGCAATCGCGGACGGCATCTCCTGACGACGCGGAATCGTCAGAAGCTTCTGAGCCAGCTCATTCTTTTTCGGATCGGCGTGAACGACCGCGGCGCGATGCGGCTGCCCATCTTCGTCCACGAGCGCGACGACGCACCAATCGGCCAGCTCCGGCACGGCCAGACCGGCGGTAGCTTTGAGCGTCGCGTCGTAATCGATCGACGATGCGAGCGTCTCACCGGCCAGCGCAGCAAACCGCAGCGATGCCTCCGCACGCCGGCGCGCAGAAATGTCGAGCGTGACGCCGCGCATGCCCACCGGTGCGCCGTCTTCGTCCTGAATGACCGTGGAGTGCGCCTCGCACCAGAGAGCACGGCCGTCCTTCGTCATCCAGCGGAACGTGTTCGAGCTTGCGCCGCCGGCGAGGTAGTGATCGTGCGCATGCTTCGCGGCGGCCTCGCGGTCATCGGGATGAACGATGGTGAGCCAGAAGTTCGGCGTGGAGAGCCATTCATCAACGGTGTAGCCGAGCATGCGCTCGACGTGATCGCTGACGAAGTTGATGAGCTGCGAATCTTTGTCCGGGTTTCCCCACGCTTCCCAGACGACGCCGGGAACATTGGAGACGAGACCGAGCAGGCGCTCGCGCTCGTGGCTGACGGCAAGAGCGAGGCGCTTCTGTTCTTTTTCCGAGGTGCGAAGATCATCGATGTCGACCGCGACGCCGATGTAGCCGCGGAAGACGCCGTTGCGGTCGATGCGGGGAACGCCGCGGCTCAGCATCCAGCGGTAAACACCGTCGTGGCGGCGCTGCCTGTACTCGATGCCGACCGGCCCGCGCGATGCGAACGCACGCTCGAAACGCTCCATGCACGCCGGAATGTCGTCCTCGTGCATCTCGCTCAGCCAGCCGAATCCGAGCTCCTCCTCGCGCGTGCGGCCGCTGAAT
>DATAMS010000556.1:0-2438 GCA_036260495.1 Thermoanaerobaculia bacterium | reverse complement strand
GATCGCGCCGGAGACGGGCTTGATCGTCAACGACCGGCATGCGGCGCGCGTGAAGAAGTTGTTCGATGATGCCGTCGCGGGCGGCGCGGAAGTCGTCGCTGGCGGCAAGTTCCATCAACGGGCGCTCGGCCCGACACTGCTTGCGAATGTCGATCCTGATTCGTCACTGATGCAACAGGAGATCTTCGGACCGCTGCTGCCGATGATCCCGTACCGCACGCTCGACGATGCGCTGGAAGTGATCGCGTCACACGAGAAGCCGCTCGTTCTCTACCTCTTCAGCCGCAGCCGTAGCGTGATTCGAAAAGTGTTGCGCGGCACGACCGCCGGCGGAACTGCGATCAACGACACGCTCCTCCACTTCTTCCAGTTGAACCTTCCGTTCGGCGGAGTAGGCGAGAGCGGCGCCGGCAAAGCCCACGGCCAATTCGGTTTCGAGGCCTTCTCGAACGCTCGCGGCGTCTTCGAGCAACCGACGCGCTTCAGTACGATGCAGCTTCTCTATCCGCCGTACACGAAGTTCAAGAAGAAGCTGATCGATCTGACGATCCGGTACTTTTAGAGGAGTGCGGGCGTCTCGCCCGCGGGCGTTCGGGCGTCCCCGCCCGAGCGCGTGCTCCGGTATCCTGAAACCGATGCAGCGTTGCCTGCTGGAGAAGAATTGAACTTCAAACGGATTGGCGCGCCGGCTGTTTTTCACGAGTAACGATCTCAACGAGCCGGCACCCTGCGCTCGCACATCGCATCAAGCACGTCTCTCATCGCCTGATGTAATAAACCCGAATCGATTTGCCGATTCTCCGCACCGGTTTGTATTTGTTGAGCCATTCGTAGCCCTCGCCGCGGTCGTTTCTTCCACCGAGTTTGAGCTCTACCTCGCTGACGGCGATCCAGCCGGTGGCCGGAGTCCCTCGCACCAGAAGTTCCGCCGGCATCGAGAAGCGCTCCCAGTTGCCGAATACGGCAACGTGAATGTGCTCGATCTTTTCGCGTCGCACGAAATCGTTGAGCCGCTGAATATCCTGGCCCCAATCGAGATTGCTGTCCGTCGCGATCTCCTCGGGATGCGCGCCCGCCAACTCATTGAAGTAGGCAAGATAGTCAGGATGCGCGATCGCCGTCGCGACGAAATACCAGCCAATCAGAATGATGGCGGCCCAGCGCAGCGCCGCGTGTCTCCACCACTTCGCGACCGCGTACGCCGCACAGATGGCGAGCAGCGGATAGAGCGGCAGGATGTGCCGCAGCCCGATGTTGATTCCGGCCGTCATCGCCGGGACGAGCATGACCAGAGGCGCCAGCGCCACGCCCCGAGCTGCGGCGCTGCCTCTCCAGATCATGAGGACGATCCCAGCCAGCGAGAGAATCACGAAGGCTAGCGGCGTCTTGAAGAACCAGACGACCGGGAAGTAGTACCACCAGCCTTCGTAGCGGTATCGCCCCAGGAGAAACGCCGAATGGCCGCGATCGGAGTGCCGGCGCACCCAGTCAAGTCCGACAAAGAACATCGGCGCCGGGACGCGAACGGTCGCGCTGAAGCGATCGAGAATCTCCCGGACTCGTTGCGGAATGAACGAGTCAGGATCGCGGTCCACCGGCGGAGCACCGATCATCGTGTCGCGGCCTGAGCGTCCCGCCTTCGGCGATGGGTACCCTGCCGCTTTCGCCCAGTCGACGAAATCGATTCCTGTCACGTCGCGGAGCGCTGCCTTTCCCGCATAGGTCTGATAGCGGAGGACATGGTCGGCGGTGACCCATTGGTAGCCGGGCACCGCTGAATATCGCGTGGCTGCCGCCTGCGCCTGCTCATTGCCGACGACATGCGAGTAGGCCTCTTTGATCGTTCCTACCGAGAAGCGATAACCGCCCCACACGATCAGCGCCGCGAGCGGAATCGTCACCAGGAGCCGCGGAATCCGCGGCAGCGACCGCCGCGCGGCAGTCAATGCGATCGCTCCTGCCGGAAAAAACAAGAGAAACGAAAACTTCGACAGGCATCCCAATCCGATGGCTACGCCCAGGAGCACGGCGTTTGTCCACACCGGCCAGTCGAGCCATTCGGAGAAGAGAAACAGCGCCAGTGCCGTCGTGGCCATCGCCGCGGCATCGGTCGTTGCCAGTCCTGAATGCGCAAGAACCGGAGGAAGCGCTCCAAACAGCGCCAGAGCGAGCGCCGCGATTCGCCAACCGAAGAGCCGGTTGGACCAGAGCGCAACAACCGCCATGGCCATCGCCAGGAACAGCAGGTTGCCCGCGCGCGAGACAGCCAGGTTGTGCCGGTAACGATCATGGCGCTCGAGCAAGACGTTGGCGTCGATGTCACGCGCGCCCTCAAGATACGGCCAAAGACCGAGAATCACGCGCGCCAGCGGCGGATGCTCCGGATCCCGATTGTAGGTACCTTGTACGAGCCATTCCATGCCCGCAGAGATATGCGC
>DATAMS010000545.1:0-1739 GCA_036260495.1 Thermoanaerobaculia bacterium | reverse complement strand
ATCCGCTTGTCTGCCTTCGCTTCCTCGTCGTTCGGTCCAGTTGAATAGACGACGAGCTTCGCCACGCCCTTCGCATCGCGCAGCACCATGGCCAGACTCTTTCCGTCAGGCGAGACGGCTGGATCGCCGCTGCCGCGCGATGTCTCCTGCCATAACTCCCCTTCCCGCCAGCCGCCGGCGCGCTTCAGCGTCATCGCGTTTTCGGACAGCTCCGCAGTGAAGCGCCCGTACAACTTCTCCGGCGATTCGCCGAATACGCCCACAAACGCGCTGTCGAAACTGCGCCGCTGCCGCGCGGTCATCCGCGCCCAGAGATGCGGCAGCGAATCAGTCCAGCTCCGTTGCGCGAGCCATTCGAGAAACGCCGAGCCGGCGAGATAGGCCATCGATCCGCCGAGGAAGCGGGAGTCGTCATCGAGCTGCGAGTACGTTGGCAACTGGCCGTTCATCGCCCACGTCCGCAGCACCGCCGCGCGCATCGAACCCGAGGGACGGCCGCTGCCGGTGATGCGTCCTTCGATCACCGTCGCGTATCCCTCCAGCACCCAGCGCGGCGCGTGAAGCGTGATCGGATTGAGCGGTAACAATCGCGCCATCGCCCGCTCGAACGGATTGCGCGACGGCCGCAGCAAGTGGACGAGATGCGCGGTCTCGTGGACGGTCAGCAAATCGATCCAGTCGGAGTACTCGCCGATCACGTCCTCCGCCTCTGGCGCCTCCGGATACAACACAATCCTCGGCGTATCCAACAGCGGAATGGTGGCGCCGTTCGACTCCGCGATCGGGTTCTCGACGATGACATCGGTCACGGTCTCTGGCGCGAATCCGACTTCTGCGATGACCGCCGCGCGAACCGATTCCAGCCGCGATGCCGCGCGCATCGACCACGCTTCGTATTGCGCCGGATAGTGAACGCGAAAGTGCGCCGTCGTGATCGTGCGCCACGGCCCGTGCGGCGCTTGCGCGACGGCCGTCGCAGCGAAGAAGAGCGCGGCAAACGCGATGCGGCGGATCATGCAAAAATGCGCCTCATGAAACGACTGTCGATTCTGCTCGCTCTGCTGATTCCGTTCGCCGCCAACGCCGAGGAGAAGGCGCCGCCCCACATCATGTTCGTGATGCATGGAGGCGCGGGAACGATCACGCGCGGCAGTATGACCGCGGAGATGGAAAAACAGTATCGCGACAAACTCGAAGAGGCGTTGCGCACCGGACACGCGATTTTAATGAAGGGGGGATCGAGCGTCGACGCCGTCGAAGCGGCCATCCGCATCCTCGAAGACTCGCCGCTCTTCAACGCCGGCAAAGGCGCGGTCTTCACCCACGAAGGAAAGAACGAGCTCGACTCCGCGATCATGGATGGGAAGACGAAGAAGGCGGGCGCGGTGGCCGGCGTGACGATCATCCGGAATCCGATCTCCGCGGCCCGCGCGGTGATGGACAAGTCGCCGCACGTGATGATGGCCGGCCGCGGCGCGGAGCTGTTCGCCACGCAGATGGGACTCGAGATCGTCGATCCGTCGTACTTCTGGACCGAACGCCGCTGGAAAGCTTTGCAACAGGAGTTGCTCAAAGAGAAGGAGCGTCTCGCCAATCCTCACGCCGAGATCAAATCAGACGATGACACGCGCCACGGCACTGTCGGAGCCGTGGCGCTCGACGCCGCCGGCAACCTCGCCGCCGGCACGTCCACCGGTGGCACGACGAACAAGCAATACGGCCGCATCGGCGACACCCCG
>DATAMS010000514.1:0-13994 GCA_036260495.1 Thermoanaerobaculia bacterium | reverse complement strand
ATCTTGGCGCGGTGCACGAGCTCGATGTCAGATAGTTGCAGCATGCGCGCGCGAACGGCGGGCGAGGCGGCGCGCTCCGCCAGCTTCTGGTAGTACACGCGCGTTTCCACCTCGGAATCGATCGCCTTGCGCAGGACCTCTTCAACCGTCGTTTCGAGCGGTTTCATGCGAGGCGATTATTGCGCTTCTCCGCCGCGAAACACATCGGGATTCGGCGGGGCGGTGTCCTCGAACGGCGCGCTGCGGAGTTGCTGACCGATTCCGGTGCCGCCCGCGGTGCCGCGCTTGTCGATCGAGCCGTAGTACGGACGCCAGCCCATCGGACCGACAGGAAAATTCGGCGGCACGACGAGATCGCGTAGTCCGACGACCGAGCGCGCGCGCGTGTCGATGGCCATCTCGTAATCGCGCGTCATGTAAATCGCATCCTCGGGACAGGCATCGACGCAATAGCCGCAGAAGATGCAGCGAAGGAGATCGATCTCGTAGCGCACCGGAAACTTCTCGCGCGTTCGTTCGTCCTCGCCGGCTTCGATCGTGATGCATTCGGCGGGACAGGCCGTCGAGCACATGTAGCAGGCCACGCAGCGCGTCGTGCCGTCTTCGCGCGAGGTGAGAATGTGGCGCCCGCGGAAGCGCTCCGAGTAAACGCGCTTGACCTCGGGATACGAGATGATCGGCAGCTTGCTGAGGTTGAAAAGATTGTGGAGGAGATGGCGGATCGTCACCATCATTCCGGCGACGACCTGCGGGAGATAGAGACGGTCGAGCACCGTGAGCGGCGTGCGCTCGACTTTGACGACTCCGGGTCTTACACGAGTCACGTTCATCGTTAGTGGTCCAACTCTCCGGCGATGATGTTGAGCGAGCCGAGGGCCGCAATCGCGTCGGGGATCGTCTGTCCCATGATCATTTGTGGGAACGCCGAATAGATCTGGAAGCAAGGTGGCCGGCAGCGGACACGATACGGGTTCTTGGTGCCGTCGGAAACGACATAGAAGCCAAGCTCCCCGTTGCCGCCTTCGACCTGGAAGTACGTCTCGCCGACCGGCGGCTGGATGCCGTGCATGATCAGTTTGAAGTGATAGATCAACGACTCCATCTCGTTGTAGACCTTCGTCTTCGGCGGCAGCGCGACGTACGGATTGTCGACGATGACCGGCCCCTCGGGCAGGCCGCGATCGATTGCCTGCTGGAGAATTTTCAGCGATTGCCGCATCTCTTCCATCCGCACCAGGAATCGTGCGTACGTGTCGCCGCCCTCGGCGATCGGGACGTCGAAGTCGTAAGTTTCGTAGCCGAGGTAGGGGCTCGCTTTGCGGACGTCGTAGGGAACGCCGCACGCGCGCAAACACGGACCCGTGAATCCGAAGTTGATGGCGTCCTCGGCGCTGATCGGTGCGACGCCGACGACGCGGTCGAGGAAGATCTTGTTGCGATCGACCAGCTTCTCCACGTCGTTGATGAACTTCGGCATCATGTCGACGAGCCGCTGGGACATTGAGAGGAAGTCGGGCGGCGCATCGACAGCAAGTCCGCCGATGCGCGTGTAGCTCGGCAACAGCCGCGCGCCGCAGCAAGCTTCGATCAGTCCGTAGATCTCTTCACGCGGCTGGAAGAGGTACCAGAAATTCGTCAGCGCGCCCATGTCGACGAGGTTCGTGCCGATGCAGACGAGATGATCGGCGATGCGCATGAACTCGCAGAGCATCAGGCGGATGTGCTGCGCGCGCGCCGGGACGGTGATGCCGAGGAGCTTCTCGACGGCCATGCAGTAACCGACGTTGTTGATGATCGCCGAGCAGTAGTTGAGCCGGTCGGTGTACGGAATCACCTGCTGGTACGTGTGCGTCTCCGACATCTTCTCGAAGCAGCGATGCAGGTAGCCAATCTCCTGATCGGCGCCAATGATCGTTTCGCCGTCGAGCGTCACGACGATGCGTAGCGTGCCGTGGGTGGCGGGATGGGAGGGCCCGAGGTTGAGGGTGACGCGCTCGTAATCGGTGTCGGCGTTTTCGAAACGAGGATCGATCTTCGGAATGATGCGCGCAACATCATTCTCAGTGAGCAGCCAGCGCTGCGCCGGATCGTAATCTTTGCGTAGCGCGTGACCCTGAAACGCTTCGTGCGTGAGGATGCGGCGCAGATTCGGATGGCCGTCGAAGACGACGCCGTACATGTCGAAGACTTCGCGCTCGTACCAGTCGAGCCCTTTGAAAATCGGGGTGCCGGTGGGAACGGATTCGCCATCGGCGACACGAACTTTGAGCCGGATGCGCTCGTTGTTCTTGAGTGAGTAAAGCTGGTAGACGACGTCGAACCTTCCGGGTGCCGGGTGCCGGGTGTCGGGTGTCGGAGTTTGAAGATCGGCGGTTTCGCTCCGACTCCCGACTCCCGATGCCCGACTCCCGCGATTCGGATAATCGACGCCGAAGAGATCGAGCGGCATCGTGAACGCAAACTCGCTGCTTTCCTTGAGCGCGCGCAGCACATCGACAATGTGTTCTTTGCCGACGATGAACGAGGGCATGTCCTGCCCGAGCTCCTGCGTCATGCCGGGATTCGCAAGCGCCGCAGCGATCGCCGCGCCGCGCGCGTCGGCGGCCGGTCCGTCGACGGCGACGTACGGCTCGCGATTCGTTGGTGCCGGTCCGGTGTAGGGGATGGCGCTGAATTTTGTGAGGGTACTCATGATTGGGGTTGCCCGGTTACCGAGTTGACGGGTTGCCGATGTGTCTCGTTGGGCAACCTGGCAACCTGGCCACCCGTTGACCGGTCTATCATCGACGAATCTCTCCTCGCTGAATCTTCTCTTTGAGTTTCAGAATCGAGTACATCAATCCGTCCGGTGTCGGTGGGCAGCCGGGAACCCACATGTCGACGGGGATGACTTCGTCGATGCCCTGGACGACGTGATAGGCGCGGTAGAAGCCGCCGGACGTGGCGCAGGCGCCCATGGCGATGACGTAGCGCGGCTCGGGCATCTGTTCGTAAATCTTCTTGAGGACGGGCGACATTTTGTCGACGATCGTTCCTGCCACGATCATCAAATCGGCCTGCCTCGGCGAGAACCTCACGACCTCGGCGCCGAAGCGCGCGATGTCGTAGTGCGACGAGACCATCGACATGAACTCGATGGCGCAGCAGGCGGTGCCGAAGGGAAGCGGCCACAACGAATTGCCGCGCGCCCAGTTGACCATCGTGTCGACGGTGGTGGTCAGGTAGGTTCCGCCGGCGAGGTCTTCGATCTCGCGCTCGGACTCGCCGGGGAGAGTGATGAGGCCCTTTTCGGCGCCTTCGCCCGGCGGGACGCCGCGCTTGCGCTGAATGATGGAGCCGGAAGTTTCGTAGGGTTGATTGGACATAATTTACTCAGGGGTAACTCAGGTGCGCAGTCTACTGGTGTGCCGAACGGCAGGGAGCGCGATCTTACGAATTAGAGAAACTTTTCACAAGGGATGCGGTTTCACGCGGAGGCGCGGAGACCGCGGACCAACACTGCAACCTTTGAGCCCCAGACTTCACACGCGCAACCGCAGCAGCGCATCCTCCATCCTCTCGGCCACCCGTTCTGCCCGCCATTGCCCGGCGACCTCGCGGCCGCGGGCGCGTACTCGATCGCGAAGGGCGGTGTCGCTCAGCAATTCGATCAGTCGTTCGCCAAGCTCGACGGCGTTTCCTTCCGGCGCGAAAAGCGCGTAGTCGGGCTTCTCGTCGAACGATTGAAACGAAGGGATCGCCGTCATCACGACGGGAATGCCCGATGCCATCGCTTCCGCGGCGGGCAATCCAAAACCTTCCTCGCGATGATTCGGCGCGATGAGCACGTCGCACGAGTGCACGAGGCGCGTCATTTCGCGCGTGGTCAGCGCGACATGAAACTCCTGCACGGTGTCGAGCGGCTCGGCGCGCGAGGGTGCCCAGGGCGAGACGCGCACGAGGTCGAAGCGCTGATGAAACCAACGTGCGTGCGCCGCCGCTCCGTAGCCTTCGGCGATTCCTTTGATGTCGACTTGCGATTCGCCGCACAACAACACGCGCAACGGTTCGTTCTCGGGCGGCGTGCGCGCGCGAAAAAACTCGTCATCGACGATCTGGCCGATGTAGGTGACGTCGTCCGTGAATTGCTTGCAGATCGGAACCAGCGATCGCGTCACGACTAGCTTCGGAATCGGCAAACGGTACGCCGCCTCGATCTCGGAACGAATCGATTGATACGCGCTGAACGCGCCTTCGTAACCCTGGCAAAGATGCAACGCCTTCGCCGGCGCGATCGCCCATGCGGCGGCAAGCGTCGTCCAGAACGTGGCGATGACAAAATCGTCGTCGCGAGCGTCGTAGGTGTTGAAGTCGTCGAGATAGACCCACTCGGCGCGCGATGTCCGCCACGTCAGCGGCAATCCTTTTGTCACGATGCGCACGCGGTGACCGCGCTCGATCAGCGCGTCGGCCTGTGCGAGCTGCACGCGGATGCCGCCGGAGAGCGCGGTGTCTTCCATCAGGTAAGCGATGCGGAGAGGTTCGGTCATGGATCGTTGCGGGCGACGACGTAATAGCCGGCCGGAATCAGATCTTCCTTCGAATGCGGAATGCGCGCGGATGCGAGAGCGGCCATCAGCTCCTCGCGCCCGCGCGTGACGGCCGTTTCCTGCGGCGTGATCTCCACGACCGTCCAGCCAGCGATCGAGAGCATCTCCTCGATCGTCCGCTTCGTGAAAAAGCGCAGATGGCCGACGCACGTCAGGCCCATGTAGACGTAGTCGAAGCGGCCGCGAATGAGATCGCTGACCACCGCAGCGTTGGCGATGTTGGGGATGCTGAGCAGCAGGTGACCGCCCGGCGCGCAGACTTTGCGCAGGTCGGCGAGGAACGACCACGGCTCGTCGAGATGCTCGACGATGTCGCCGCCGATGATCCAGTCGAATTTCTCATGGATGATCGAGACGATCTCTCGCGCGTCGCCGCAGTAAACGTCGTCGATCCGTTTCTTGGCCACGGCCGCGGCGCGCGGATCGATCTCGATGCCGACGACGCGGCATTTCTGCCGCGACTTGAGGGCGGCGCCGAGGGGGGCTTCGCCGCAGCCGAATTCGAGGATGGACTTAGCGTCGGGACTGATGCGATCGAGTAGATCCGTCCGCGTCTGACCGCGCAGCGAGCTCCAGCGATGAACGTAATCGGCAGGGGAGATGACGACCTCGCGGCCGGCAAGCGCACGGCTAGGTGGATCGTCGATGCCTTCGAGAAACGACGTGCGGCAAAGATAGACAGCCGGATCGGACTCATCCCACTTCACGACTTCCGGCTCATCACCCGCCGCCTGCATCTCCGCAGTCATCTGCTGGAGCTCGCGCAGCGTGAGATACGGCGTTCGCGGACTGCGGCGTTGCGCCACGTTCTCCGCTTCATTGCTGACTGGCAGTGCCGCGACGACGATGCTGGTGTGAACGAGCAGCTCGCGCAAACGCGTGATCAGTTTCGCCGGCGGAAGGAGCAGCGGATCGGTGACGACGAGAACATGATCGCTCTCCAATCCTGCAACCGCCAGCGACGCAGGCTCTTCGGCATCGTACGTGACGAATTCAGTCGCACCGCCGGACCGCAACAGCGTCTGGCTCTGCCAGCTCGCGTAGCGTTCTTCGATTGCAGGATGATCAAATCGTGGGAAGAGGACGGCGGGCATGCGGGCGACATCTTAACCGGTGATGGTGGGTGGCTCCGGGAGCACTAACTGAGAAAACCGGAATGTTGAATGTCGCGTGTTGAATGTTCGATGTTGAATGCCGGACCGGCTCCCCGTTCATTCACCACTGAACATTCAACAACCAACATTCAACATTCCGATTCTCCCACTCACCGCCGCGGCGATCCCATCAACGCGATCATCTCCCGCACCGCTTTGTCCAAACCGACCAGCGCTGCACGCGCCACGATCGAGTGGCCGATGTTCAGCTCTTCGATGTCGGTCAGCGCGGCGATGCCGTCGATGTTGCGATAGTCGAGACCGTGCCCGGCGAGCACAGCGAGCCCCATTTTTCGCGATGCCTTCGCGGCCGTGGCCACCTTCTCCAACTCGCCCGCCCAGTTGCCGCCACGCTTCCACGCCTCGGCGTACTTGCCCGTGTTGATCTCGACCTTCGGCGCGCGCAGTTTCTGGCATTGCCGCAATTGCTCGAGATCGGGATCGACGAAGATCGAGACGTCCATCCCCGCATCGATGAGTTGCCGGATGGTTTTGTCGATGTTGCTCGAGTGCAGCACGACATCGAGCCCACCTTCGGTCGTCAACTCGTCGCGCCGCTCCGGAACCAGCGTGACCTGATGCGGCTTCACTGTCTGCGCGATGCGAACCATCTCCGGCGATGCCGCCATCTCGATGTTGAGATGCGTGGAGACCGTACGCCGCAGCACCTCGACGTCGCGGTCCTGCATGTGGCGCCGGTCGCCGCGCAGATGAACCGTGATTCCCTGCGCGCCAGCAAGCTCGCAGATGACGGCCGCCGCAATCGGATCCGGCTCGTCCGATTTGCGCGCTTCGCGGATGGTGGCGATGTGATCGATGTTGACGGCTAGACGCATGCGCGAAGGTTAGCAGACGCGCGCCAGAGCGAAATCTGTTTTGAACCACAGAGACACAGAGGACTCAGAGGTCTTCTCTGTGCTCTCTGTGCCTCTGTGGTGAATAGATTTTCACAGGATGACTCGCCGAATCCCGTACTTGAGCACCGGAACGTTGAAATTGATCAGCAGACCGAGACTCCAGCGACCGAGTCTCATGTAGGTCAGAAGTTGCGCGAGATGAATCGGTTCAAGTGCGGAAACTGCTTTGACCTCAATGACGACTGAGGACGCTACGAGCAAATCAAGGCGGTAAGCGCAGTCCAGCTTCACTCCTTTGTACTCGACCGGAAGAGAAAGCTGTCTGAGGAATGGAATGTGCCGAAGACTCAGCTCCCGGCAGAGGCACTCTTCATATGCCGACTCCAGGAGCCCTGGCCCGAGCGCGCGATGCACCTCGATCGCTGCGCCGATCACCGCGCTCGTTACCTCTGTGCTCGCTGCGTCTCTGTGGGTCATTCTTGTCGAGCACCGAGGATCCCTCGGTGACCTGCAAGCCACCGAGGGAATCCACTACGAGTGGATGAATCAAAGGGTCACCGCGATTGCGAGAGCTCGTCATTCCACGCCGCGTAGAGCGTCGTTCAGTGCCACACCAGTCCGACGCTGAACGTCACGTTCTGCGCTGTCTTTCCTTTCACGGTCTGATCAAAGACGAATTGGCCGGTGACCGGCGTACGGCGATCCCCGGCGAAGATCGGCTGATAGTCGATCTCGATGACGCGAAGATCGACGCGGGGGGAGATGCGGATGTCGATGCCGCCGCCGATCTTCAGCGCCAGCGCGGTGGTGTGGTCCTTGAGCACGAATTCGAACGGTCCCGTTGACGTCTCCGTGTCGTCGTCCGTCAGCCGCGCCACGCCGGCCATGACATGCGCGTACGGACGCCAGGCTCCGAAGTCGCGGCGCGTTTCGAGGCCGGTCACCAGAACGTACGTCCGTTCACGGTAGCTGCTCGTATCTGTATGCGCGTCAACGCCGGTACCGAAGGAATCGACGGCTCGGTCTTTGTTGAAGTAGGCCGAGAAGTCGGTTCGGATGCCGAGGGTGGGAGAGAGGTTGTACTTCGCGCCGAGGTTGAAACCGTGGAAATCGCGGCGGTCGCAAAGGATGTGGCTCAGGTTCGCGCCGAGTGCGTCGATTCCATCCGCGTTACAAGGCTCGATCGTGAATGTCTCGCCGCTGTCTGTCCCGCGCAGTGCGCTTAACGTCGGTTCCTGAAGAGCATGCGACAGACTCAAGTTGAAATCCCATTTTGGCGCTGTCTGTCCGGCGGCCTGAGATACACATGCAATCGTGAGCAGGGTCATAAGCCATAATTTACGCATCGTCGTCTCCTTTTCGGTTGGGTTTGGCGACCTTACGGAGACCTCGACGCGGCGGATGTCCGGGCTGTGGAAAATCGGTCCACGTTTTCGCTAAGAGAACTTCAGGCGATTCCTAAGATGAACGCGAAAGCCTTTGAATTCGGTGACTTCCGGCTCGATCCGAGCGATTGCAAGTTGCTCAGTCCTGGAGGACCGGTAGCGCTGACGCCGAAGGCATTCGACCTTTTGGTACTCCTGATCGAGAAGGAGACGCTGATGAAGCGCCTCTGGCCGGATGCCTTTGTCGACGAGGCCAACCTCGCCAACAACATCTCGCTGCTCCGCAAAGCGCTCGGCGACAGCGCGAACATGATCGAGACCGTTCCCCGGCGTGGCTACCGATTCGCCGGCGAGGTTCGGGAGCAGGGTGCTCCTCCCGTAGTTGCGGTGCCGGCGCGAACGCTGCGATGGCGCCCGGTCGCCGCCGCGTCGGTGCTGTTCGTCCTCGCGCTGGCCGCGGCATTCCTCGCTGGCCGCGCAGTCTGGCGCCGCGAGCTCCCGCGATTTACGCAGGTCACATTCCGCCGCGGCCTGGTATGGGGTGCGCGTTTCGCGCCGGACGGCCAGACCATCGTCTACAGCTCGGCCTACGAAGGGAAGCCGGCTGAGTTGTTCGTTACGCGCGCAGGCCAGGCGGTGTCGCGCCCGCTGAACATCGCGAATGCGCATCTCCTCTCGATCTCGAGCCGCGGCGATCTCGCGCTGGTGACCAAGCCACGGGAGATGCTCTTCATTGCCGTGGGCACGTTGGCGCGCGTGCCGCTCGCCGGTGGCGCGCCGCGCGAGATCGCCACCGACGTACAGGATGCCGATTGGTCGCCCGACGGCAATCAGCTCGCGCTCATTCGATGGAATGGCAACGTCATCCAGCTCGAATATCCCGCCGGCCGCGTGCTGTACAAGACGCCGCGGCCTGGGTGGATGAGCGCCATCCGCGTTTCGCCCGGCGGCGATCAGGTGGCCTTTCTGCTCCACGAGTCGGCCCTGCTCGATGACCGAGGGCAAGTCATCGTGCTCGATTCCGCCGGAACGATCGTGCGGCGTTCCCGCGAGTTCGCCAGTGCCAATGGATTGGCCTGGCGGGATGACGAGATCGTGGTCAGCGCGTCGGCGACGGACACGAACAACGATCTCTATTCGATCGATTGCGCCGGAGCCGATCATCTCATCGCCCGCGGAGCCGGCCGTTTCAATCTCTTCGACGCCGCTCACTCGGGTGCGATCCTCGCTTCCCGCGAAGACGGCCGCATTGGAATCATCATCCGTGCCCCAGGCGAATCCTCCGAGCGCGAGCTGTCGTGGCTCGATGGCTCCTGGGTCCGCGACGTCTCCGCCGATGGCCGCACGATCCTCTTCGATGAAGAAAACGCCGGCGGAGGATCGACGGCGCGCGTTCTCACACGCACGGTCGACGGCGCTCCTGCCATCGACCTCGGACCCGGCAATGCCGTCGCTCTGTCGCCCGACGGCAAGTGGGCGCTCGCGCGGCAGCGTTTCATGCACCCGCCCCGCCTTGTGCTCATTCCGACAGGCGCTGGTCAGCCACGCGTCGTTCGGACCGCCAACATCGAACCTGCTGAACGAGTGGCGTGGACGCCCGATGGCCGGCAATTGGTCATGGTTGGAAATGCGCCGGGCCGTCCGCAACGAACCTATCTGTGTGATCTGACAACGGCGCAGGTTCGTCCTCTCACCGCCGAGGGAGTGCTGGGGGCGCTCAACGATGGTGTGGCGGTAATCGCGAATCGGAAGTTCTATCCATTCGCCGGCGGTCCGCCGAAAACGATTCCCTCCTTGCAGCCTGACGAGCGGATCCTGCGATTCGACGGCAAGTCCGTCTGGACCAGCACGGACAACACCGTCTTTCGAATCGATCTGGCCACCGGTCAGCGCGACAGGGTCACTGACTACAGTTCCGGAAAGCCACAGCAATCGCTTTTCACCGGCCCGCCGCTCCTCTCCGCCGATGGTCGCGCATATGCCTACACATACGTCACCGCCACGTCGGACCTTTACGTCGTGGAAGGTGCGTGGTAGGTCGAATCGACGAACCGCTATCTGACGGTCAGGTCAACCGATCACGATCAATTTGCCCGGAGCGATCTCGCCAAGTCGCGCTTTGAGCTCTGGTACGAGCGGTTCGATATCCGCGATGTCGTTGCTCACAGCCCGAAGGAGCACAAACCCCATTGATGACGCCGATAGATTCTGTTGATATTGAATGCTCTTGTCGGTAGTGATCAAGACGTCGAAGCTGCTGGCAGCGCGACTCAGAAGGTGACCGTTCTTCAAGCCGGCAAAACCTGCCTCGGGAACCGTCAGAACGAGTTGGTACTCGCGCAGGCTTCGCTTCAATCCTCGCGGCACGCACTCATCGAGCAGAATGCGCAACGAGTAGTTCCTTGGCCTGTTCGAGCGCGGCGATGGCCTTCTCCCGAGAGACGGTGGGGAAATCATCGAGGAAGTCGGCCAGCGGATGCCCGCCCTCGATATAGTCAATCAGGGCTTGCATCGGCACCCTTGTGCCGACGAATACAGGCGTGCCGCCAAGGATTTCAGGGTCGGTGTGGATGACCTGCTCCGCGTTGTCCATATTCAAATGATAGCGCTGGATGTGGAAGGCGCGCGAGACCTCCCGCGTTGTCCGCTCCGCAAATGCTCTATCGCTTCGACAACATCGAGAAATCCTACGGCCCTCACGACATCGTCAAGGGAGCCACGTGGCAGCACAATCCGGGCGAGAAGGTTGGCCTCGTCGGCCGCAATGGCGCGGGGAAGACGACGCTTTTCCGGTTGCTCCTGAAACAGGAAGACACCGATCGTGGTGACGTCCTTCGCGCCTCGGGGCTGACGATCGGCCACGTCGGGCAGCATCTCGACGCCGAGCCGGGGATGTCGCTCTTCGACTACGTCGAGACTGCGTTCGCTGACGTTCTCGCAATCGAGCGGAAGATGCGCGCCATCGAGCACGATCTTGCCGATACCACGAAGAGCGCGGCCGAACACGAGAAACTGCTCGGCAAGTACGCGACGCTACAACACGATTTCGAGCACGCCGACGGCTACACGCTGCATGCAGAAGTCGAGAGAGTGCTGACCGGTGTCGGCTTCGCGAAGAGCGAGTGGGAACGGCCGATTGCAGCGTTCAGCGGCGGCCAGCAGAACCGGGCCATGCTGGCGCGCGTTCTTCTGACGGACGTCGATCTGCTGCTACTCGACGAGCCGACAAATCATCTCGATCTCGCCGGCATCGAGTTTCTCGAAGGCTTCCTGCAATCGTTCAAAGGGAGCTATCTCCTCATCTCGCACGACCGGACGTTTCTCAATCGGACCGTGCAGAAGATCGTCGAGCTCGCGCACGGAAAGTTGATCGAGTATCCCGGCAACTACGAGCGCTTCCTCGAGTTGCGTACGGAACGGATGGAGAAGATGGCTGCCGACTACGAGCAGCAGCAGGAGCTGATCGACAAGACCAAAGATTTCATCCGCCGCAATCTCGCCGGCCAGAAAACGAAGCAGGCCAAGTCGCGGCGCAAGATGTTGGAGAAGTTGGACGAAGTGGAGCGGCCCGAGACCGACGAGACGCTTGCGAACTTCAAGCTGGAAGCGGGTCCGCGTTCCGGCGCCGTTGCGCTGACCGCTGACCATGTCACGGCCGGCTACGGCGACAAAGCGATCGTTCACGATCTCTCGATGACGATCCGCCGCGGCGAGCGCTACGCGATCATCGGTCCGAACGGCTCGGGCAAATCGACGCTGCTGAAGACGTTTGCCGGCCGGCTTCCGCCGCTCGACGGTGCGATCCACTACGGCCACAACGTCCAGGCCGGCTACTACGATCAGACACTCGGCGATCTCAATCCCGACGGGAACGTGATCGACGAAGTGTGGAACCTCGATCACTCGCAGACCGAGGAGCAGGTGAGGAGCTATCTGGCGCAGTTTTCGTTTTTCGATGATGACGTCTTCAAGAAAACACGCGACCTGTCCGGCGGCGAGAAGGGCCGGCTGGCGCTGGCGAAAATCATCTACACCGGCGGCAACGTCATGCTGCTCGACGAGCCGACGAATCATCTGGACGTCTACACGCGCGAAGCACTGGAAGAGGCGCTGGAGCGTTTCACAGGCGCGCTGATCGTCGTGTCCCACGACCGTTACTTCATCGATCGTGTCGTCGAGCACGTGATCCTCGTCGACGACGGCCAGGCCGGAGTCTTTGACGGCAACTACACGGATTACGCAGAGCGATTGAAGGCGGGAATCGCGCTCGAAGCGCGCGCGGAACGCGTGGCGCCAGCGCAGCCGCGCTCGCACGCAATATCGACCAGCGATGCTGCCAGCCCGGCACAATCCAACGCACCGAAAGCCGATCGCTCAGAACAGAAAAAGCGCGAGAAACGCATCCGGAAGATCGACGAAGAGATCGCCGATATCGAGTCGCGCATCGCCGCCGCCGAACGCGAGCGCGAGCGCAACGATCTCCTCCTCTGCTCCGAAGAAGTCTTCCGCGACGGCGACCGCAGCAAAAAGATCCAATCGCAAAACGCCGACCTCAAAGCGATGGTGGAGCTGCTGTACGGAAAGTGGGAAACGCTGAGCAAAGAGAAAGAAGAGCTGGCGGGGGCCGTGGCGTAGGTTTTCGGTCGCGCGGTCTCGCGGGGTTGCCAAGTTGACCGGTTGCCGAGTCGCCTGAAGGGTTGCTTGGTTACGCGGTTGCTGAGTACGCTGCGCAAACATGAATCCCGACGATCGGCAACCCGGTAACCCGGCAACTCAGCAACCAGGCAACGCAGCAACCCAACTCACCACCCGCGCGACCCCACAACCGCGAAATCACACCGCCTCCATCATCGCCATCGGTTCGGAGATGCTTGGGCCGACGCGCATCGATACGAACTCGCTCAAAGTCACTGCGGCGTTTGAATCGTTCGGCATCGGGGTCGTGCGCAAGACCGTCGTCGGCGACCGGCAGGGAGAGTTGGTCGATGAGATCCGGCACTCGCTCGATCACTCCAGCATCCTGATCACTTCCGGTGGACTTGGGCCGACCGAGGACGACATGACGCGCGATGCGCTGGCCGAGGCGTTGGGGCTGGCGATGGAGATGGATCACGGGATCGTGGAGCGGATCGAGAAGCGATTCGCGGCGCGCGGCTGGGTGATGCCGGAAGTCAACAAGCGTCAGGCGAACGTATTCATCGGACAGACGATGCTGCCGAACGAGCGAGGAACTGCCCCCGGTTTTCATATCGAGATGGACGGTAAGCACATCTGGGTTTTTCCGGGCGTGCCGCACGAGCTGGAGTGGATGGTTGCGTCGTATCTCGTGCCGTGGCTGGCTTCGATCACGGCGGGGCAATCGCGATTCCGGCGCGTGCTGAAGATCGCGGGGATGACGGAATCGGGCGTCGAAGAGAAACTGAAGCCGTACTACACGGCGCATCCGGAACCGCTGACGATTCTGGCGACGATGGGGCAGACGGAATTGCACTTGGCCGAGGATGGTGCGGAGACCGAGGCGCTGGCGGTGATCGCATCGCGCGAGAGCGAGTTGCGCGAGCTGTTCGGCGACAAGATTTTCGGCGCCGACGATGACACGCTCGAAGGTGTGGTCGGCCGGATTCTGACTGAGCGCGGCGAGACCGTCGCGACGGCGGAGTCATGCACCGGCGGTCTGCTGGCGTCGCGCATCACGGATGTTCCGGGATCGTCCATCTACTTCATGGGCGGCGCGGTCTGCTACACCGCGGCGGCGAAGAACGATCTGGCTGGCGTCGATCCGGAGTTGATCCGCGAGCACGGCGAGGTGTCGGAACCGGTTGCGATCGCGCTGGCACGCGGCGCGCGCCAGCGTTTCGGAACGACCTATGGGATCGGTGTGACCGGCATCGCCGGCCCGAGCGGGGGGACGGAGGCAAAGCCGGTCGGGACGGTCCATATCGCGGTGGCAGGACCGAACGGACACAAGCATCGCAAGCTGTTCTGGCCGATCGAACGGACGCTCTTCAA
>DATAMS010000496.1:0-13590 GCA_036260495.1 Thermoanaerobaculia bacterium | reverse complement strand
CAGGACCGTGATCGGATTGACGCGGTACTCGGCGGCGACGTTGCGGACGGAAGGCAGCGGGTCGCCTTCTTTGAGCATGCCGTCGAGAATCATCGCGACGACGCGGTCGCGAAGCTGGCGGTAAATCGGTTGGCTGTCGTTCCACTCGCGATCCATTTGATTTCTCTATACGCGAAACTAGTGATGTAGTTAACTACAACACCAGCGCAGATGCAAGGTTTTTTTGGGTGTGCCCATCGGCGAGGAGTAAGTGTCAATAAGTCAATTAGTTAGCGGAGGAGTGCGAGCGTCTCGCTCGCGGCCATCGGGGCGTCCCCGCCCCGGTGGTGGTGGGCTTGGGGCCAGACCTTCGGTCCCGGATTGGGTAGGCATCGCCAGAAGGGTGTTGGAGGTAGCAAGTTTAGATTTACCAGCAAGTTAGCTGGCGATGGTAGTGATGAGCCGGGCCAGATCTTCGGTCCTGATCGAAACGGATCCCGCAAGGGTGTTGGATGGAGTAAGTATCGATGTTCCAGCAGGTTAGCGATTGGGTTTACGGTCTTTTGGTTTCGACCGCTTCCCCGACCGCACCCGGGCGGGACGCCCGAGCGCCCGCGGTCGAGACGACCGCACTCCTAGGGCCGCGGTCGTGGGGCCATTGGACTTGGGGCCAGACCTTCGGTCCCGGATTGGGTAGGCATCCCTAGAAGGGTGTGGATGGCGCAAGTTACTATTTACCAGCAAGTTAGCTGGCGATGGTAGTGATGAGCCGGGCCAGATCATCGGTTCTGATCGAAACGCATCCCTCAAGGGTATTGGATGGAGTAAGTATAGATTTGTCAGCAGGTTAGCGATTAGGTTTACGGTCTTTTGGTTTCGACCGCCGCCCCGACCGCACACGGGCGGGACGCCCGAGCGCCCGCGGTCGAGACGACCGCACTCCTAGGGCCGAGCTCGGGGGCGCATGCGCTCACTTTGGACATGCCGCGCAGAGTCGGCGCCAGCTCTTCCGGAATCCCCCAATGGAAGCCCTGGCCGTGTTCGATGCCGATGGCACGGAGCGCCTCCGCGTGCGCCTCGCATTCGACACCCTCGGCGATGACTTCCTTTCCGAGCGTGCGCGCGACGGTGTTGACGGCTTGCACGAGCGCGCGATTGGTGGCGTTCGTGTCGAGATCCTTCACGAAGGTGCGGTCGATCTTGATGTAGTCGACGGCGAGCGCTTGCAGATAACCGAACGATGAGAAGCCCGCGCCGAAATCGTCGAGCGCGATCAGGCATCCGAGGTCTTTCAGGCGGCGGATCCAGTTACGTGCACTGGCGAGATCGGCGATCGCCGCGGTCTCGGTGATCTCGAACGAAAGCCGGCCCGGCTCGATGCTGCTGCGGCGAAGACGCTCTTCGATGTGTTGCAGCAGCGGCTCATCGTTGAGACTTCGCGCGGAGAGGTTCATGAAGACGCGCATGCCCGACTCCGACTCGAGGATGCGCGCCACCTCGTCGAACACCCATCGGTCGATTTGCGGCATGAGACCGTATCGTTCCGCCGAGGGGAGGAAGTTGTCCGGCGGAATGATGCTGCCATCCTCGGCGCGCATGCGGATCAGGGCTTCGAAGTGGAGCGTTTCGCCGTTGCCGAGTTGCACGATCGGCTGGAACGTGAGGATGAAGCTGCCGTCGCGGAGAGACGAGCGGACCTTCGCAAGCCAGCGGGTGACTTCGTGCACGACCTCGCCCTTCGCGAGCGGGTAGCTGGCCACGCGGTTCTTGCCGTGCTCTTTCGCGGAGTACATGGCCATGTCGGCATGCGCGACGAGGTCTTTCGGATCATCGCCCTCGGCAAGCATTGCGATCCCGATGCTGATGGTGACGGTGTAGACGATGCCGTCGTGCTCGAACCACATCGCTTCGACGGCGCGCCGCAGCCGCTCGGCGATGTCGTGCGCGAGATTCTGCCCGACGTTGCGGAGCAGGACGACGAACTCGTCGCCGCCGAGTCTGGCGAGAAAATCGCCGGGCCGGAGTTGCGCCTGGAGGAGTGATGTGAGCTCGATCAGCAACTCATCGCCGACCGGATGACCGGCGGAGTCGTTGACGAGCTTGAACTCGTCAACATCGAAGACGAGGATGGCGGCATTGCGCGCGGTGTTTGCGTCGTGAGTGAACCGCGCCAGCGTGGCGTCGAACGCGCGGCGGTTGGGAAGCGCGGTGAGCACGTCGTGCAAGGCCAGAAAGCGGATCTGTTCTTCCTGGCGCTTCCGGTCGCTGATGTCCTGTTTGATGGCCACGAAATGCGCGATCCGCCCTTTCTCGTCGCGCACCGGCGTGATCGTCTGCTCCTCGGGATAAATCGTTCCGTCTTTGCGCCGGTTGAACATTTCGCCGCGCCAGACTTCACCATTCGTCAGTTGCTGCCACATGCGCGTGTAAAACGCGCGGCTGTGGTTTCCGGAGCGAAGCATCCGCGGCGTGTCGCCGATCGCTTCTTCCGCGCTCCAGCCGGTGAGCGTCGTGAACGCGGGATTCACCCACTCGATGACGCCATGCACGTCGGTGATGACGATGGCGTTCGCTGCGGCCTCGAGCGCGACGCGCTGCAGACGGATCTTGGCGTGTCCCATTGTGGCCAGAATCGACAGCGCGATCTCGTCGGCGAAGCTCCCCATCTCGTCGTTCATCGCTTCGCTGAATGCATTCTTCTCCGTCGAAAAAAGCGTCAGCGCTCCAAGCGTCTGGCCGTGCGCCGCGAGCGGAAGCGACATCGACGAGCGAAGTCCGTGCGCGGCGGCGCGGCTTCGCCAGACTTCGAAATCAGGATCGTTTTCGATGTCGCAGATCTGAACCTTGCCCTCGCGGATTGCACGTCCGGTGGGGCCGAGGGATTCGGAGCCGGAGTCCCACCGAACGTGGATGTCGTCGAGGAAACTGGCGGCAGCGCCCGCGGAACCCTGAATGGAAACAAGGCCGTCACGCTCTTTGATGCTGATCTGCACGAGCGCGTAACCGTTGAGCGAAACGAGCTGCGAGCAGATGAATTCGAGCGTCGCCTCCTGCGGTTGCCCGGCCAGGATCGCGCTGTCGATCTCATGAACGATGGCCTGCAGGAGCTCGCGGCGGCGTCGTTGCGCCACGTCGCGCGCGATGCAGAGAACGAGATGCTCGCCGCCGATATCGGCACGAACCGTACTCACTTCGAGCGGGAGTAAAGTTCCGCCGGCGCGGCGATGAACGCATTCGCAGGTGCGCGCTTCCCCGGTTTCGAGCGTCCGCTGGATCGCGCAACGGTCGCCGCGGTAGCAGAGTTGCGCGGCCGGACTTCCGACAAGTTCATCGACGCTCCGTCCGTACGTTTTGACGGCAGCAGCGTTCACCTCGATGATCCTGCCGTCGCCGCCGACGAAGATCGCCACGTCGTGCATGGTCTCGGCGAGAAGACGGTATTTGCTCAGAACGAGCGCGCTGTCGGTCACACATGCGATGGTGATGGGAGCTGATGCACAGGCGCATGATGAGGATCACTGGCCGGCGTGATGAGGGTAATCGTGCGGCCGGTTGCCAGAGCATCAATCAAAATGTTGAATGTTGAGTGTTGAGTGTTGAGTGTTGAGTGTTAAGTGTTAAGTGTTGAACGCGAGCCTGTTTTCGGTTCATTCAACATCTAACACTCAACATTCAACATTTCGCAGTTCCAAACGCAGGTTAGAATCCTTGCCGATGCTGCATCGCCTCTCCGTCGCGGTCCTCTGCGCGCTCCTCGCAAGCGGCGCGATCCTCGGCGCGATTCCGTCGTGCGGCAGGAGCGCGACGTCCGCCGGGCCGGCGTGCTGCAAGAGCGCGGCGACCTGTCCGATGCATCAAAAGGATGCGTTGGGATTCAACGCCTGTAATCGCGACGCCAACAATGCCATTACCGTGACGACGCACCGAGCGGTGCTGGCGATCGCGGATGCATCGATCGAGACTGTGCCCGACGAGCAGACGTTCGAAGCCACGCAGCAGGTCCCGATCGAATCATCACTAGTTCCATCCACGCCCCCTCCTCGGATCGGCTGACGTTCACCACGTCACGTCGTTGTTTCTCGACAACCGAGGAGGTCCCGTTTGCGGAAAGGCTCTTGGTATGGAGCGCTGTTCCTTCTGTTTCTATTCACCGCAGGAAGTGCGATTGCGAGTTGCGGCTCGTCATCGTGTCCGATCGATCTGCACGCCTTGCAGTCCGGCGATACCGGCCGCTTTTCGCTCGATCTGTCGTTCCAGTACATCGATCAGGATCAGCCGCGCATCGGCAGCCGGCGCGCGCGCGTCGGCGAGATCGCGTCCGATCACGACGAGATTCGCACGATCAATCGCCTGGCCACGCTGCAACTGACCTACGCGATGAACGATCGCTTTCAGATCGCGCTGGCTGTTCCGTATGTCTCGCGATCGCATGAACATTTCGAAGAGGAGACCGCGCAGATCGAGCGCTGGAACTTCGGAAATCGCGGCGACGCCACGTTGCAGGCGCGCCTTCGTTTGTTCAGCGATGCACCGACACATTGGTCAATCTGGCTCACCGGCGGCGCAAAGTTCGCGACCGGCTCGCGACGCGAGGTCGGCGCCAACGGCGAGGACGCCGAGGTGACGATCACACCCGGAACCGGCTCGACCGACACCCTCCTCGGCGTCACCTATCAATCAGGATTTCTGCGCGATACGAAACTCGAAGGGCCGATGGGCCACGCAACGCTCATCCCGTTCTTCGTCGCGATCAATGGCCGGATCAACGGCCGCGGAACCAGCGACTATCGCCGCGGCCACGAGATCCAGCTCAACGCCGGAACCGAATATCCTCTCACCGAATCCGTCCACCTCCTCGGCCAGTTGAACGGCCGGATGACGAGCAAAGATGACGTCGGTACGACCGATGAAAACCGCAATCTCACCGGCGGCCGCTACCTCTACCTCAGCCCCGGTTTGCGCGCGTCGATCAGCCGCCGAACATCAATCTACGGCTTCGTGCAACTCCCCATCTACCAGCACGTGAACGGAATCCAATTGACCTCGAAGGCGAACTACGTGGCGGGGATCCGAAAGAGTTTCTAACCCAAAGGAGTGCAGGGCGTCTCGCCCGCGGCCAATATCGCCTTCGCCGCCCGGGCGCGTGAAGAGGTAGCAGTCTCCCTTGCCCGCGACCGATGACTGGCTTACGGCACCCGAGAGGCAAATCGTCAGTTTGTCCGTCAAGGGAGCTGGAGGTCGCTCGATGAGACTCAGACGTTCCGCACACGGAAAAAGAGTGCTCTTTACGGTTTCTCCTTTCGCTCTCGTATGTTTCGCGCTGCTGTTTCCCGAGCGGGCGACTGCGCAATTTTTCCAACAGGGAGCGAAACTGGTTGCCAGCGGCGCGATTGGAAGCGCTCAAGTTGGGAACGCCGTCGCAGTTTCGGCGGATGGCAACACGGCGATCACCGGCGGTGCAGGTGATAGCAGTAATTCCGGAGCGGCGTGGATCTGGACCAGAAGCAGCGGCGTCTGGACGCAGCAGGCCAAGCTCGTTGGTTCGGGCGCGGTCGGGGCGGCGAATCAGGGCGTCTCGGTTGCGCTCGCGGCAGACGGGAATACCGCGATCGTCGGGGGACAACTGGACAATGCGGGGGTGGGCGCCGCGTGGGTTTGGACGCGAAACGGTACGGTGTGGACGCAACAGGGGAACAAGCTGGTCGGTCTGGGCGCTGGCGCCGGCGGCGCAAATCAAGGCTTCTCGGTCGCTCTTTCGGCCGACGGCAATACCGCCATCGTTGGCGGTCTGAAGGACAACACGTTTGCCGGTGCCGCCTGGGTTTGGACACGGAGCAATGAAACCTGGAGCCAGCAGGGAAACAAGCTCGTGGGGACCGGCGCCTCCTCAGGCGGCGGAGCACAGGGCTATTCCGTGGCCCTCTCAGCCGACGGCAACACTGCGATCGTTGGCGGAACCTTTGACAATCAAAATGCCGGAGCGGTGTGGGTCTGGGTGAGAAGTGGGAGCACATGGACTCAGCAAGGGGCCAAACTCGTCGGTTCGGGAGCGTCGGGGCCCGCGCAGCAAGGCTCTTCTGTTGCGATTTCGGCCGATGGCAACACAATCCTTGTTGGAGGGCGTGACGACGGAACCGTTGGTGCAGCGTGGGTGTGGACCAGGAGCGGCACGCTCTGGGCGCAACAGGGTGCGAAACTGGTCGGTCCGGGAGCGATCGGCAGTAGCGTACAAGGCGACTCCGTTTCACTCTCATCTGACGGCAATACGGCTATCATCGGCGGGCCGGGGGACACGAGCAACGCCGGTGCGGCTTGGATCTGGAGCAGAAGCGGAGGCGTCTGGACGCCGCAGCCCGGAAAAATCTTTGGTTCAGGCGCCACGGGAAGCTCCACGCAAGGAGCGTCTGTGGCGCTTTCTGGCGAGGGCCGGACAGCCATCATTGGCGGACCGCTCGATAACAGTAAAGCAGGGGCGGTCTGGGTTTTCACTCAGCCCTCTCCGTTGCGGCATCGCGCGGCCAGCCATTGATTTCTGACCAGTAGATATTGCGTCGTCGACGAATCAAGAAGGCGCGCGGATTGCGTGCGACGCCCGTCGATCGCGATCCTGACGACGAAACGATCTTGGCCCAGTTTGACACCCATCGTGTCGAAGGTTGCACCCCGGAGCGCACGTGCGCCACGGCCACACGCAATGCGGCACACTGGTGACAAACGTGCGCTACGGCCGCGACGCAACGCGGCACGCCGTGGACACACGTGCGTCGCGACCGCGACACAACACGGCATGCTGGTGACGCAAGTGCGCTAAGACCGCGACACAACACGTCACGCTGGTGACGCAAGTGCGCTAAGACCGCGACGCAACGCTGCACGCTGTTGACGCACGTGGGTCGAGACAGCGCCGCGACGCGTCACCCCGGCGCCGCAGTGCGAAGCTCCCCGCGCATGTTGCGTCACCGTAACAAATCAGCCTGTCCGAGCGACTCTCTTTGACATGACGTTTCGACCGGCTTATCCTTTTGTTACAACGTCGAAGATCGTAAGAGCTTCGATGTTGGCGGCTGTCGGCGGTACGGGCGTGCTGGATAGCACATCAGTCCTGTACCGGCGCGGGAGTTGAGTTATCTCCTCCTGCCGCGGGCACTCGAGGTGTGTACAAACCTCGGGAAAACATCAACCGGAAAGATCGGCGCGTCGCCGGGACTTCCAGCCGGTGGCCGCTCGCACTTGTCGACGAGTCGTGACGTCACCTCCGGCTTTGACAGCTCGCAGAAGGAGGATTTGTCATGAGTAATACCACCCCTGTTTCATCCAACGCTGATCCGGCAAAGCTGACCGCCGAGGAGGTCATCGCGCAGTTGCGCACCATGCGCTCGCAGATCGAGGACGTCGCGCCGTTGTCGAACCAGCAGCGCGCGCTGGTCAAACGGCGTGTCCGGGTTCAGCCGAAGACTGTCGTCGAGGCATCGATCAACGTGATCGGCGTGCTCGACAACGTGTCGCAGGCGATCGGACAACCGCTCGACGAAGTCCGTCAGTTGCAGGACGACTCGCTTCGCTGGAACGCCGTAGCCGACGAGGCGCGCTCGTTCTTGAAAGGTATCGAGGGAGCAAACCTCAATCGCAGTCACCGGCTCGTGCTCATCGCCACGCAGGCGTACGCAATCGGGTCGCAGCTCGCGAAGGACCCGGCCAAGGCAGTGCTGCTGCCGCACGTCGAGGAGGTCAAACGGCTGAAAGGCGTCTCGCGTCGCAAGAAGGCAAAGCAGGCCCCGGTGACGCCGCCGCCTTCGCCGGCACCCCGAGACACGTCCACGTCATCCAACGCGTAGAGTAAAAGGAGGTTGTGAGCCCGGGCGCGCCGGCGTGCGCGCCCGGGCTCCATGATGGTCATGAAGAACCAAAACGCATTCGAACGGGCCTCCGCGCTCATCCACGAGACCCTCGACGTGTTGCAGCGCGCCGAACGTGCCCCCCTTTCACCGGTGAACACGTTCCTGACGGCGAAGATGAGGCGTGAAATGCGCCGTGCTGCCAGGCGCCTGCGCCAGCGAAAAGCGCAGCCGCGCTACCGAAATCTCCACACCTCCGACGAGCTCGCTGACATTTATGAACGGACCGTGGAGCGCGACGAGATTCTCGACCAGGGATTCAGCGATTTCAAACGAATCAATTCGGCCCTCGCCCGCATCGCCGGCGAAAACTACCCCGAGGTCGAAAAGGCGATCGAGGCGATCGTCAAGGAGACCGAGCGGGCGGTGAAGGAACACGGTCCCGGCAGTGAGGCCGCACAACGATACGGGTTTTTGCATATGCTGGGGTGGCTCGGCCAGCAGGCCCACGATCATCGGCGCAAGCCGCGCACTCCTTTTCCGTGGAAGGTTTCCATTGCCTCGGATCCCTCGATCGAAGCGCGCGCTCAGTTGAGCGCGGCCGAGAGTCTCGACTCTTTCGCCCCGGACGAACCGGTCATCTCCATCCCGCCGGAAGGGAGCGATTCGGGAGGCGAACGCCTTTTCTTCCGCATCGGGGTCGGCGAAGCGTCGTGGGTGGGCAGTTTCGAGGTTGGTCGCAAGAGCGTCGGGATCATCGTCATGATGCCCGGCGACAAGAACCTGTTGGTATCGGCAAAGGGGGCCGGCTACATCATCGACCTGAAGACGCGCACACTCGTGGAGAAGATCGGCACGGACATCGTCGGTGTGTTGCGGGATGCCCCCCTGACGGTATTACTCGTGAATCACGACGACATGCGCCTGGAAGCGTTCGGAAGTACCGGCCGCCTCTGGAAAACAGACACCATCGGTTGCGGAGGATTTCGCCAAATCACGATCACAGACACGAGCATCATCGGCGAAACACGGTATCCATTCCCGCCCTGGTGGACCCCCTTTTCCGTGAGCCTCGCGACGGGCGAGGTTTTTTTCGACGATGGGTTTTGAAGAGGGCGGGGGCGCTTCATTGCGTTGACGGCGAAAGGGTCAGGTCGAAACCGAACCTGACGGCATGTTGTAGGGAGCGAATGGTTGAGGCGAAGCGTCGTCAGTTTCGGTTTCGGCCTGACCCTTCCGCGGCACCAGTTCCGCCACCAGCTCGGCTTCATGGAGCCGGTCCAAGAATGAAACGTGCGCGTTCCCGCCTCAGCATCTGAAAGGGAGTCATGAAACTGATGCCCAGCCCGATGCAGGCATCGGGGATCTTGATCTTTCGCGTGGTAGCGGATGGCACTTCGTGGGTCACGACCGTGTGCTTCCCAGCCAGAGCCTGGGCCACGAGATAGTAGTCCGCGATCTGGAGAAAGGTGATTACGGCTGCCTGATCGTATCGATTCCCTGTTGCCCACCCGCTGACAGCTGAGAGGGAAGGGAACGATGTCGCATCAACCGCGAGAAAAAACGACGGATCTCGTTGATCGATCCAGTCTGCAAGGTCGTCCGCAACCGACAGCACTTCATCCCGCACCTTCTCTACGCTGAACACGATCCCCTCGGCCTGCTTCTTGACGAGCCAATCCCAGAACGCCGGGCAGAAATCGAAGCCGTAGTGCAGGTTCTTCGCGGCGATGAAGACGTTCGCGTCGAGAAGGTAGGCCATCAGACAACGAGCCCCAGATTGCGTCCCAGCTCGTGGAACGTGGCCATCTTCTTGAAGCCCAGCAGACGAAAAGCCTCGGTGAACGACGAGCGGCCTTCGAGGGTGCTGACGACGAGCGCACGCGCGAAACGCTTGCTGGCGCGCGCGCCGAGGGTCAGATAGAAGTTGCCACCGCTGCCCGCGGATAGCGCGCGCAGTCGCTCGACTTCGTTGTCGTAGGCTTCTTGAAAACTCACGACATTCAATCCAGCGTCGCGCATGCGCCGGAGAATCACGAGCGTGCTCACTTTGAAGAGACGCGCCAGCCGGTCCATCTCCGCGCGAATGTCAGCGTCCCGATCGTATTCTCTCTGGAAGATATCCAGCGGGACGAGCAGTTCGGCGGCAACTACGTTGCACCAACGCTCGATGCGATTGTCCGGGACTTTGCTGGCTTGCGCATCGGAGACAGCGGACTCGCCGAGCCAGATGTGCGCGAGCTCGTGCGCCAGAGTGAACATCTGTGCTGCTTTCGAGTCGGAACCGTTGAGAAACACAAGCGGCGCCAGCGAGTCCGCCAGAGCGAAGCCTCGGAACTCTTCCGGATCGAGCTTGCGCCGGTTGTTACTCCCCACCACACCGCTGACCATGACCATCACGCCCGCGGCGTCCGCCAACTCGATGAACCGCCGAAGCGCATCGGTCCATGTGGGGATGCGCCGACGCTCGTCGAGGTCGAAGCCGATGGCCTCGCGGATCTGCACAGCGGCCAGTCGCGTATCCGTGGCGACGCTCACGGAGCCGGCGGCGGCCATCGGCCGCTCGCCGATGGAGTGCGCGAACTCGCGATACCACTCCTGCCTCTGCTGACAGAGGTGAATCGTGTCCAGCAGATCAGGACTGGGACGGACAACGTGCCGGCCGCCGACGGTCCGGAAATCGGGGATTGGCATGTGCTCGACAGGCGGCGCCGAAAGAAAAAAGTAGCCGATCGGCGCGTGCGTGGCGTTGGCAAAGCCCTCGAGCTGCTTCAGCGTCGGCTGGGCCTCACCCATTTCCCACGCGTCGAGCCGCGGAAAACGCTCAGCGAGCGTCGCAGGCTCGATCATCGATCGCTCCCGCGCCCAGCGCAACAACTCCGGTTTGACCTGGACTCGCATCATCAACTTCTCCGCAGCAGCCAATGATGGCCCGAAAACGCCGCCGCGTCACCTTGGGAGAGCTGGAGGTCTGTACTTCCTCGCTATCTGTGACAGGCGACCTCCAAGCCGACAGAATCAGCGTCCCGATGGCTCTACATCCTGAAGAGCGACTGACCTCGAACGTTTCCGGCGTGGAGAATTGACGGGTGCGCAGCCCTTGACCAGTGCTGCTTACTGACATCGCAACACCAGAAGAACTCCACCTCAAGATACAGCTGGCATGCGACACTGCTTTGAAATTCTTCGCTGCGAATGGGATCACCAGAAGAGGGTACTGGTGGATCGCGGTTCCTCGAGTTTTGATCGAGGTTTCGCATTCTTCTATCTCAACCGCACTAACCGGTCGGGAATCTTGAATGGTGGGATCATCGGCGGCCGTGATCAGACCGGGCCTTACAAAATCGATGCTCGCTTCAATAGGTCTGACCTTGCTGAAAGAGTGCGGGTGTTGGGAACCATGAGGCGGTTAATCACGATATCGTCGCTCGATGCAATGTCGTTTCTGACTGAGTTCCGGCTGCGTCGTCCGACGGCACCTCGTTTTGTTTACTTGGATCCTCCATACTTTGAAAAAGGCAGCGCCCTGTACACCACTTTCTATACAGCCGAAAGTGATGGGGCAATTGCGCGACGGCTACAGCGCTATCCGCTGCCGTGGGTCCTGACCTACGATGACTGTCGCGAGATCCGCGAGCTTTATTCCGAGTTCAGACCGCTAGCGAGCGAGATTAGCTATTCGGCGCGAGAGGTGAGACGGGGAAAGGAGTTAGTGGTACTCAGCCATGGACTTCACCTGCCGAAATCTGCGACACCCCCAGAGCGCGCGAGGGGAGTTCCTGGTTTTCAACTTCGCTGAGCGTTGGTCGTCCGACGACAAGCGACCTCCCACGGAGCACTCGCCTAGAGAACCTCACCGGTTCCAGCCGCGCCACTCGCTCTCCTCGGCGGTCAGCCGGAACAATTGAATGTGCTGACACTGGTCGCACTCCAGAACGCGCCATGATCGACCGCCAAGGCGACCCAATCCGCCGAGTCCTTCGTTGTTCAGCGCGTGCGGATCGCGCTTGGGATCGACGATGTCGCGGTACGTTCCACGCTCGCAGAAGCGGCACATCATGTTGTCGTTCGGAGTAGTCACCGCCGTTCTCCGTAATGCTTGACGCTAAACGCGAGGGTTCGCTCGACCGGCTCTGTTGTATCCGCGAGATCGGTACGATCCAGCCGCCGCGGCTTGTCGAGTAGATGCCAGCCGCGCTCATCCATCGTGATCGGGAGAGGGAGCGGAAGCGAGGTCTTCGAAGGTGAGTTGAGCGAGTGCGGTGGCGGACAGCAGCAGCGCTCCGGCAGGGAAGTGGCGCCTAAAGTCCTAAAGTGCCGACAGGAAGCCCTCGAAAGTTGAGCCAAACATTCGATCTGTCTTCCGAACGAATCGATCACGCAGCGATGCCAGCATGTGATCTAACCCTCCCCCCAATCACAATCGCGCCTGCGGCGCTGGCGGCTGCTAGCGCCGCGGCGGCGAGCATGCTGATGCGGAAGGCGCGGAGGAATGCGTCGTCGATGGCGGCGGTGGTGCGGGCTTTTTCGGTGGCGTCGAGGGTTGCGGGAGGTTTGGCTTCGGCGAGGCGCAGGCGTTGGGCGGCCATCGTTTGGCGGAGCGCGGGGGTGGCGCCGTTCGACGCCAGGCGCGCGTCGAGGGCTCGGGCGAAGATCATGATGGAGAGCGCGCCGAAAAGCGCGATCGACAGCAGGCCGGCGGCGCGTGCGACGGTGTTGTTGATGCCGGATGCTGCGCCGGCGTGCTTCTCCTCGCCGAAGGACGTCATCACTGTTGTGGTCAGCGGAGCGACGGTTGTGGCCATGCCTAATCCGAGGACGAAGACGGCGGGGAAGAACGTCGTCCAGTAGGAGCCGCCGATGCCGGGGCGAGCGAGCAGCAGGAATCCGCAAGCGGCCAGGAGGGGACCGACGATCAGCGGCAGCCGTGGGCCGAAACGGTCGGCGAGGCCGCCTGTCCATCGCGAGAGGATTGACATCGTCGCAACGAACGGCAGAAACGCTGCTCCCGCCTGCGCCGGAGAGTAGTGCTGCACCTGGATCAGGTTGAAGGGGAGCAGAAACGTCACCGTCGAAAGCGCGCCGTAAAGAAGCAGCGTCAGCAGGTTCGCGCCGGTGAACGCGCGCGATCGGAACAGCGTGAGCGGCATGATCGGATCGTCGATTCGCCGCTCCACGGCGATGAAGGCCACGAATGCGACCGTCCCGAACAGCATCGGTCCGATGACGAGCGCGCTTCGCATTCCGCGCGATGGTGCCTCGATCATTCCGAACGTGAGCGCTGCGAGCGCGGCGGTCACGAGGAGGGTTCCGCCCCAATCGATCCGCCCGGCGTTCTTCGATTTCTGATCCGGCGGCATGGAGCGCCAGACGATCAGAAGTGTGATCGCGGCGATCGGAAGATTGATGAAAAAAACGGCGCGCCAGGACACCGCTTGCACCAGCCAGCCGCCGAAGAGCGGGCCGGCGATGACGGCGAGCGAGGTGAGTGACGACCACGTGCCGATGGCGCGGCCACGCTCATTGGCGGGGAACGTCGCGGTGATGATCGCCAGGCTGCCCGGGACCAGCAGCGCCGCGCCGAGACCCTGAAATGCGCGCGCCGCGATCAACTGCGCGGGGTTGGCCGCGGCACCACAAACCGCCGACGCCGCAGCGAACATGGCGATGCCGATTGCGAACACTTTACGGCGCCCGAGGTGATCGCCAAGTCCGCCGCCGGCGAGCATGAGTGAGGAGAGCACGAGCAGGTACGCGTCAACGATCCACTGCGAGT